>JAWXBU010000155.1:0-6469 GCA_034440255.1 Planctomycetota bacterium
CGTTTCCGTCTGCGACGAACATCACGCGAACTCGAACCACGGAAGCGTGGAAATGCGTGCCTGGCACCGTACTTCTCGACTCGAAGCGCTTGTTTCAGGGCCAGTGGGCTGTAACGGCTGATTCGCTAGCAGGATTCATCCTCATTCGTTGCCGGCCAAGCAGCGACGACGAGTGCGTATCCGAATCGATGCGCCGAGGAGGAGCGTCACCGCCCAGCGACGAAGGGGGGCGGAGCCTGCTAGCGAATCAGCCCTTACGGTCCACTGGCGATCGAATCAGAGCGTCCCGCCGGTTTTCGCGAGCGCGGTGACCACGCGAATCAGGTTCGACGTCGCGCGCGCCATTTTCGGATAGTCGAGGCGCTCGGTCGTGTCCCACAGCGTTCCGACCTTGTCGAAACGGAACGAACCCGTGTCCGTCGCGACGATGGCCGGATAGTCGAATTTCGCGAACGCGGCGTAGTCACCCGACTTCACGCCTGGAAGGAAGCCCGGCAACGCCAAACCGTGGCACGGAAAGCGTCCGGCCTTGCGGAACTCAGATGTCGCAGTGCGCACAAGATCGCGTGCGCCGAGCTGGCCTGCGAAAAGCACGAAGTTGCCCGTGCTCGGATACACCGTGCTGAGCGGGAACGGCACCGACTGTGAGCCAGGTGCGTCTTTGAAGTGACCCAAGCAGTCGAAATCGATCATCGCCACGATCTTGTCGCCGCGTTTGTGAGCTTCGCGGGCGTAGGCCCATGCACCGGAATTCTCTTCGCCAGCGTACTGACCCGCGCCATTGCCGAAGAACACGACGCGCACCGTGCGCTCGCTCGCCGCCTCTCCGAAAACGCGCAGCATCTCGAACAACACCGCGCATCCCGACGCATTGTCCTCTGCACCGGGCGACTTGCCGTCCGTGTCGTAGTTCGCGCCTAGCAGCAAGATCTCGTCCTTCTTGCGCGTGCCGAGCAACGTGCCTTCGATGTTCACGCCGGGCGTGATGCGCGAGTCGAACGTGCTCTGTTTGATCTCGAAGTTCGCGCGCTTCATTTCGCGCTCGATGTACAGAATCGTTTGCGCGCTGGCTTGTGGATAGCTGTTGCCGCGCGCTCCGAATTCGGACGCGAACGATTCGACGTGGCCACGCAGGGAGCTCTCGATGCGCGCATCGTCCTCGCCTGCGGCACCCGTGACGGTGAGCACGGTCGCGCCCGGCATCTGCGTCATGAACGCCAGTGAACCGACGACGAAGCCGGCGATCACGATCAACCAGAAAATGAGTGTTTTCACGTTGTGTAGATCCTCTTCCGAGTGCTCTTTCGAGCGTCGGAGTTCTGCGACTTGAAGGAATTTCGCGGCGCCCTCGATGGGCCTGGATTCGCCACGCTGCTTGCGCGAGACTGCCGTGGACACATGGTCCCCGAACTCGTCGCTCACCGCGGATACGCCCTGCGCTGTCCAGAGAACACGCTGGTCGCGATGGAGTCCGCGATCGCCGCCGGAGCGCACTTCGTCGAATGCGACGTGCAGTTGTCCGCCGACGGTTTTCCGGTGCTGATGCACGACCGCACGCTCGAGCGCATGTGCGGAGTGAAAGTCGCCGTGCACGACATGTCACTCGCTGATCTGCGTGCGCTGTCGTGCGGTGAACGCGCGAAGTTCGGTTCGAAATTCGCGAGCGAAGGCATCGCGAGCCTCGCCGGTTTCGTGCAGTTGCTCCGCCGCCATCCGCACGTCACCGCTTTCGTCGAGATCAAGCGCGTGTCGATCGAACGTTTCGGCCGCGAACGCATATTGGAGCGCGTGTTACCGGCGATCGACGCGGCCGTGCATCAATGCGTGCTGATCAGTTTCAGTTTGGAGTTCTTGTCGGCTGCCCGTGCTGCGCATCCGATTGCGCTCGGAGCGGTCTTCGACACGTGGGCCGAGCGCGAACAGAAGATCGTGCGCGAGATCGACCCCGAGTACGTCTTCTGCGACATCGACGGCTTGCCGGCCGCAGGCCCGCTCGTACACGGTCGATCGAAGATCGCGATCTACGAAGTGGCCGACGAACGTGTCGCGCGCGAATTGGGCGAGCGCGGCGTGCATTTCGTGGAGACCTTCGAGATCGTCGAAATGCGCGAGAAATTGGCTTCGAAATCGAGTTGAGCGCTCATCGGCCGTGCGCAGCGCCTAGGGTTCGTGGACGGCGCATCCCGCCGACGAAACTTCGGTCGGCGGTCAGGCGCGTTCGATCTCGGCCCACATGCGCTCGCAGCGATCGCGCAAGGCGGCGTTCGCCTTCGGCTCGAAACGCTGCGTCTCGCGCACGGAAAAGTTCGGAGCGGAGTGCACGAGCCAGGCCAATCCGCGCGCGGTCGCTTCCGGATCGTCGGCGCGCTCGACTGGGACTTGCGCTAAGTCGGCGAGTCGCTGACACAGCCCGTCGAGTTGCGCGAGTCCGCCGCTGACGTGCACGATCTTCGGCGGCGCGAAGACCGACTGCATCTCGCGCAGGATCGCCTGCACGAGGAACACGACGCTCTCGAGCACCGCGACGACTTTCGATTCGCGCGAGCCTTCGCCCACGAAGCGCGATTCGACGGAGGGCTTCCAGTACGGCGCACCTAGACCTGAGACACCGTTCACGAACAACGGCGGATCGGTCTCGCGCACAAGCCAGCCTTCGAGATCGGGCTCGATGTCGTGCATGTCGAGCGCTTCGATCGCGAAGCGGAGCGCGCTCCCCCCGCCGTTCACAGTGCCCTCGATCGCGTACTTCACGGCCTTTTCGTCGGCGAATACGACGCTCTGGAGCAGCCGCGGCATTTCTACCGCCGCGCCCGTGAACGTGCGTTGCACGAACGCGCCGGTTCCGAAATTCACGTAGACGTCGTCGCTCCGTGGCTCGCCGGACGCGAACAATGCAGCAGACTGATCCCCGCTGATCACGTTCATCGGAATCTTGCGCGCACCGATGTCGAGCGAACCGTGCGCGGCTCGTGTCGTGACGCACTTCGGCAGAACGCTCATCGGAACACCGAACAAGTCGCACAGCGCCGGATCGAACGCGCGCGTCTCGACGTTCCACAAGAGCGTGCGTGACGCATTCGCAGGATCGGCGACGAACGGGCGCTCGTCGAGCAGGCGGAAGGCCAGAAAACTCGACAGCGGCCCCAACGCCAATCGACCGTCGCGCAAAGCCGCGCCTACTGCGGGAACTTCGGCGATCATCCACGCGAGCTTCGACGCGCCGTAGTGCGGCGAGAGCCTGAGGCCGGTGCGCTCGCGGAACAGCGCGGCACTCTCGGCGACATCGTCGATGCGTGATTGAGCGCGTCGATCTTGCCAAGAGATCACCGGCGTGAGCGCGCCGCCGGTCGTCTTGTCCCACGCGACGACGCTCGAGCGCTGCGTCGCGAGTCCGGCAGCGACGAGGTCGACGCTGCGTTTCCCGAGGAATTTCAACGCATCTTTGGTCGCGCGACGGAGCGAGCGCACGATTTCCTCTGGATCTTGCTCGACGCGATCGTCGCCCGAGCGCGCCTCGGACACTTCGTGATGTGCACGTGCGATCGATCGCCCGGCTGCATCGAACACGACGGCACGCGACGATTGTCCGCCCTGATCCAACGCGAGAACGAGTGCGTCGCTCATGCTCGAGTCCCTGAGAAGAACGAGCGCGCCCCACCGCGAAGCGCGCGGCGGGACGTGCTCACCAGGACACCGGCCTGGGCCGCCGCTCGAGGCGGCGTGGGAGCGAAGGCGCGTCGAACTCGTCGACGCTGATTCGTGGAGCCGTTCGAACTCGTTCGAACACGAGATTCATCGACCACGATCGGAACTCCCTTGAGCACGATTCCCGAGCTGTTTCTCGGCGAAGGGAATGAGCTCACCCAGACTTCGCGCGCGTTCCGCGTACATGTTCGAGAGCCGTCGCGTGATCGGCCCCGGCGCATCTGCGATCGTGCGGCCGTCGATCGCAGCGACAGGCGTCAGCGCGCCCAAGGTTCCCGTGCTGAACACTTCGTCGGCCGTATGGAAATCGGCGAGCGTGAGACGACGCTCGACACACGCAATGTCGGCCGCGCGACACAGCTCGATCACCAACGCGCGCGTGATCCCGGGCAAGCAGTGATCGGCGAACGGTGTACTCACGCTGCCCTTCCTCACGAGAAACACATTCGCGGCATTCGTCTCGGCGACGAATCCCTCGACGTCGAGCATCAGCGCGTCGTCGGCACCGGCGTGATTGGCTTCGATCTTCGCGAGGATGTTGTTGAGCAAGTTCGCGTGATGGATGCGCGAATCCAAGCAAGCCGGCGCATTGCGACGCACCGACGCCGTGATCCATTTCACGCCTGTTTCAGGCCGAACCAGCGCTTTCCACTCGGCGAGGACGATCAGGCAAGTGCCGGCGCGATTGAAGAGCGGATTCATACCCGACGTGATCTTCTCGCCGCGCGTGAGCGTCAAGCGAGCGTGTGCACCGTCGCGCATGTCGTTCGCCACGAAGGTCTCGAATACGGCGCGTTTCACGTCAGCGCGCGTCGGGACGCCATCGAACGCCAACGCCTTTGCCGACGCGAGCAAACGGCCCACGTGTTCGTCGAGTTGGAACACTCGCCCTGCGTAGACGCGCAGTCCTTCCCACACGGCGTCGCCGCCCTGCACGGACGCGTCGAACACCGAGACTCTGGCCTCGCCGCGCGGAACGAGTCGACCGCCGACGTGGACCAAGATCGAAGCGTTGCGCGGATCGGGCACGGCCGGATGCATGGGCCACACGATGTCGAATCGCGCCGCGAGTGGGAAGGTGAAATCACTGCGCGCCCTTGCGATCGAAGGGCCCGCTCTCGATTCTCTGCGTCATGAGAATCCTCGCCGCGCTCCTGCTGCTCCACTTCCTGCCCGCGTGTCGAACGACGACGAAAGAGGTCAATCCCCCGTGTGCAGGTTTCGACGCCGCGCACTCCGATGCGCGCGCCATCGCGATCGCCGATTCGGTGATGGAGGCACTCGGCGGCCGCGCCGCGTGGGACACGTCCCGCTGCGTGCAGTGGAAGTTTGCCGGCAAGCGCACCTTGTGCTGGGACAGATTCACGAACGACTTCCGGCTCGACGACGGAGCGCGCGTCGTGCTGATGAATCTCGTCACTGGACAAGGTCTCGTCTTCGAGGGCGGCGCAGAACTCGTGCGAGACGGCGACAAGCGCCGCGAGCAACTCGACAAGGCCCACAAGATCTGGGTGAACGATTCCTACTGGCTGTTCGCTCCGTACAAATTGAAGGACAGCGGCGTGACGCTGACGTGGCGCCGCGAGGACAAGCTCGACGACGGTCGCGCGGTGGACGTGCTGCGGGTCGAATTCGACGGCGTCGGCGTGACTCCCGACAACGCGTACGACGTGTGGGTCGCTCGTGACACGCACCTCGTCGAGAAGTGGTCTTACTACAAGTGGAAGACGGACTCAGACCCCGCCATGACGACGCCGTGGAGCGGTTGGAAGCGCTACGGTCGGATCATGCTCGCGTCCGACCACGGGACAGGCGGACCCGCTACGAACGAGATCATCGTGTACGACGAACCGCCCGCGCGTCTTCACGACGCAGCGCTACCTTGACGGTGGCTCAGCCCGCAGTGCGCCCTTCGACAGCGCCTCGAAGTACGGACGGCATTCCTCGAGCAACGCGCGTAATCGCTCGGGAAACACAGCACTTTTGGGTCGGTACGCCTGGAAGCCCGTCGAACGATGAACGCCGGCGTACCAGTGCGGCGCCCACACTCCGTCGAAGGCGCGCGGACCACTCCTCCACGAAAGCATCGCCGGCTCGAATGCGATGCCGACGCGCGCGCACAATTGCGTGAGCACGCTGCGCGGATCTTCGAGCACGGCGCTCGCAACGAGCACTGCTGGATTCTGACCCAGATCCACGAGTTCACGCAAGATCTCCACCTGCGCCGCATAGCCCGTGTCGCGCAACGTCGGCACGGCGATGTTCGCCGCCAGCGACGGCAACATGTCGAGCGGATCCCGGGTCAAGAGCACGTTCGAGGTCCGCGCCAAGAATCCGTGGTCGACGTCGACGAGATGGTGCGCCATCTGTTTCAGGAACAAGACAGGCCGATCGCACTCGCCGAGGATCACGTCGCGCACGACGCGCTCGCCGTTCGGATCCTGCGCTGCGAGGACTTCGTCGCGTCCCGGGTGATCCGCGCCGGTGCGAGCCAGATAGTGCGCGTATAGCGGTTCGTCGATGACGCGTGTGTCCGAACGCTCGGCGAACGCGTACATCATCGCCGTCGACACGTTGCGAGGTCCAGACCACATGTTGATGCGCAGCGTCCGATCCACGCGTGCCATCGATACCCTCGACGCGTCGACGAATCACGCCTCTACTTGGATACTGGCCCGCTTCGCTGTTGATTCGTATGTCGAGAAAATCACGCACGAACCGCAACCGCCGGCAAATCCATTCGTCTTGATCCTTGGGGCTCGTA
>JAWXBU010000156.1:0-18217 GCA_034440255.1 Planctomycetota bacterium
AGTGGGCTGTAACGGCTGAATCGCTTGCAGGATTCGTCCTCATTCGTTGTCGGGCAAGAAGCGACGACGACCGCGTATCCTCTGCGATACGCCGAGGAGAAGCGACGCCGCCCGGCGACGAAGGAGGGCGGAGCCTGCTAGCGATTCAGCCGTTACAGTCCACTAGTTGGCTATAACGGCGGTGCACGATAGCCGCGACCTGAGATCGAACCAGGCTCCGTTCACCTGTGCAGTCTGCGCCGTTCGCCTACTTCGCTTGCGCCCAAGCAACGCGAAAGAGCCCTCAGAAATCGCAGAACGGTCGGCTCTGGGTGAGAGTCCGACCGTTCCTCGAAAGTTGCCCGAGCGTCGACGCGCTGCCTGTCGATGCCGCCGTTCAGCGCGTCGTCGCAACCTGCGACACGCGCTCGAGCCACTGCTCGCGCGAGAGCAGGATGTCGCGCCGTTGACCACCGAGGTACGGACCGATCAGTCCCATCTCTTGGAGATCGTCGAGCACTTTGCACGCGTCGTCGAAGTCCATTTCGTACTGACGTTGCAGCATCGAAACTGCGACGCGTCCACGTTCCACGAAGAGGCAGCCAATCTCGGAGAGGAGCTTCGTGCGCGCGTCGAGCTCGACCGGATGATCCTTCGTCGTGCGCGCTTGCGATACGGCCGCGACGACCGGTTGCAGGACGACTTCGCGCTCGATGCGAGCGGGTTTGGTTTCGCCGACGGCGTCGAACAAGCTCGGTTGGACGTCAGCGACTTTCGCCGAGCGTGCGGACGGAGAGTTGGACGCGTGCTCGGCCTCGAGCGCGGGCTCGACCCGTTCGTCGAGGGCGCTGATTTCGTCGACGCTCACCTCTTCGACGGCTTCGACTGCCTGCTTCTTCGCATTGCGCTTGCCGCGGGACTTCAGCGCCTGGGCCTTCTTGCCGACGGCCACCGGTTCGACGATTTCTTCGTCGTCGAGCGCGCTGTCGAGTTCCTCCCGCTCGTCGGAATCGATCTCGTCACGGTCTGACGGCTCGACGATTTCCGCATCGTCGAGCAAATCGTCCTGGTCGATCTCAGCAACGAGCGTGGTCTCTTCGAGTTCGGCTTCTTCGAACAGAGTCACGTCGGTTTCGTCGATCGTCTGCGCTTCGAGCGCTTCGAAAGAGGCCGGTTTCACCGCCACGATGTCGGCATCCAACTCGCGCGGGACGATCACGTCGGGTTCGCCTGCTCCGCCTTCCACGACCGGTAACGGCTCGATGCCACCTGCGCGGCGAGCACGGCGCAACGTTTCCACGAGCGTGAGCGGCGTCCCGTACGCATCGACCGGCTCTTCGTCACCCTCTTCCGGCTTGAATGCTGCCGGCGCTTGCTCCCATACCGGAGTGACCGGCAACCGCGCATCGAGCGTGTTCAGCTCGGGCGTTTCCTCGCGTTCGAGAGGCCGCTCTTCGGCGATTGCGGCGTTGCCGGTTTCGGCATCGACGTTCTTTTGGGCGACGAACTTCTGGATGATGCGTTCTTCGACGACGCGCTCTTGCGTGTCGGCCGGCTCAACCAGATCCGTTCCAACGCGGTCGTCGGCACGTTCGTCGCGCGGGGCAGTCCATCGGTACACGGTCGGCGACGACACTGAACTCTCGGCTCTTGTGGTTGCATTCGGATTTTCGAGCGGCCGCGCGCCGGGGGGAATCTGGCCTTTTTTGCGGACGTCTTCGGGATACGGGGAGGGCGGAAGTTCTTGAGTGGAGAACGGCGCGAGCGACGCGCGAGCGATCTCGTCGGGCGAGAGCTTCTTGACCACGACGGGGTCGTCCTCCTCAGGGAAGAGCGCGGCCGATTCTGCGAGCGAAACACCTTCGTTCGCCGCCGTTGTCTTGTGCACGGCCGGACGGCCGGCGCTCTTCAGCGCGGATTTTTCGAGCACGGCAGCGACAGGCACGCTGGTTTCCATCTCTTGCTGTTCCGCGATCACGCTCGAGCGGAACCACGCGAACCACGCGACCGCGAAGAACGACACGAGGCCGAGCAAGGTTCCGACTGCGACGTGCGTGTACTCCGCGACCACCGCTCCGGTGCGTTGGCCGACGTAACCGCCGGCGTCGATCTTCCACCCACCGCAGATCACGGCGAGCGCGATCGCGAGGCCGCTGCAGCCGAGCAGATTGCGCACGAGCGTCGGCTTGCCGACCTCGAGGAACAGCCGCGCACCGAGTAACGCGATCGCCGCGTTCATGAACAGGCTCGGGAACAAGCCCAGCGTGTTCTTCCAGCCGGCTGCGATTGGACCGAACG
This sequence comes from Planctomycetota bacterium, assembly GCA_034440255.1. GTDB lineage: Bacteria > Planctomycetota > UBA1135 > UBA1135 > JAEUIA01. The sequence continues at coordinate 2,278 of JAWXBU010000156.1, forward strand.
GGCCTTGGGCTTCGATCGGACCGTTCGTCGACATCGAGAGCAGCATCAACACCGCGCCGGTCGAGCCGAACGCGAAGAGGCCGATCCCGATCCAGTCCGAACTACTCAACTGTTTGCGTTCACTCATCGTGGTTGCCTGGGCTCGCGGCCTCTGTGGGTCCGCCCGATTTGGACGGACCGTGCATCTCTTCCCATTGGTCGAGCGTGATCATGATCTCGCGCACTTTGCTGCCGCGGTAAGGACCGACGATCCCCTGCTCGGTCATGATGTCGATCAAGCGCGAAGCGCGCGTGTAGCCGACGCCGAGCGCGCGCTGCAGCAGGCTGGCCGAGCCGCGCTTGCTCTTCAGGATGACGCGCACGGCTTCGTCGAACATGTCGTCTTCCTGCGCGCCGTCGACGTCGCCGCCGCCAGCGTTCGGACGCACTTCACCGCTCGCGACTTGGATCAATTCCTGGCTGAAATTCGGCGCAGAATCCCGGCAAACGAAGTCGACGAGCTTCGCGACTTCGGAGTCTTCGACGAGAGCGCCCTGGACGCGTTTCAACTTCGCGCCGCCCGGGGGCAGGAAGAGCATGTCGCCGTGACCGAGCAATTTGTCGGCGCCCATCTCGTCGAGGATGACGCGGCTGTCGACTTTGCTGGCGACTTGGAACGCGATGCGCGTCGGCAAATTGCCCTTGATGACGCCGGTGATGACGTCCGTCGACGGACGCTGCGTCGCAACGATGACGTGGATGCCGGCGGCGCGTGATTTCTGCGCGAGACGCGTGATCGCGAGCTCGGCTTCCTTCTTCGACACCGACATCAAGTCGGCGAATTCGTCGACGACGACGACGATGTAGGGCAGGTGGCGCGGCGTGCGTTCGTCGTTCCACTCGTCCTTCATCGCGAGCTTCAACTGCTCTTCGCTCAAGCTGTTGTAGCCCTTGACGTTCTTCACGCCGGCCGATTTGAAGAGCTCGTAACGGCCCTCCATCTTTTCGACGGCCCACAAGAGCACACCCGTCGCTTGTCGTGCGTCGGTGACGACCGGGCACATCAAGTGCGGCACGTTCGCGAAGGCTTGCAGCTCGACCATCTTCGGGTCGATCAAGATCATCTTGACGTCGTGCGGCGAGCGCGTGAGCAGGAGGCTCGCGAGGATCGTGTTGATGCACACCGACTTGCCCGAGCCCGTCGTACCTGCGATCAGCAAGTGCGGCATGCGCGCCAAATCTTCGACGACGGGGCCGCCTTCCGCGTCCATGCCGACGAACAGCGGCAAGGCCATGATCTTCGGGTCGTACGCTTTCTGCGTGACGAGTTCCGAGATGCGCACGACACGCCGTTTCGCGTTCGGCACTTCGATGCCGATCGTTTCGCGGCCGGGAATCGGCGCGATGATGCGCACGGATTGAGCGCGCAACGCAGCGGCGATCTCCTGGCTGAGCTGCGTGACCTTGTTCATGCGCGTGCCCTGCGTCACCGTCAGCTCGAACAGCGTGACCGCCGGGCCGACTTGCGCAGCGACGACTTGGGCTTCGACTTTGAAACTGGCGAGAGCGTTCTCGAGCTTCGTCGCGGACGACTGCAAGAACGCGTCGTCGACGCCGACGTTGCCTTCGGGCGGCAACAACAACTCGAGCGGCGGGAACGTCCACGGACCGGGCGGCGGCGTCGGCGGGTCGTAGCGCGCTTCGGAGATTTTCGCCTTCACCGGCGGCGGTTTGCCTTTGAGCGCGGCTGCGATCGGCGTGATCTCGACGGCTGCTTCGTCTTCGTCGTCGGTTGCGACCGCGTCGTCTTCGTCCGGTTCGAGTTCTGCGAGCGCAGCCTTTTCCGCTGCGATGAGCTCGGCCAATTCTGCTTCGGTGGGCTCGGTGCCGAACTCTTCGTCCTCGTCGAGCTCGTCTTCGAACAAGTCCTCGATGTCGTCTTCGTCGACTTCAGGCAGACCGTCGGGGTTGTCCGGGTTCGGCTCTTTCTTCGCGCGCGGTTTGCGCACTTTGGCCGCTTCTTCGACGGGCCGCTCGAGCACCGCCGTCGACGGTCCGCCAGCCGTCGCGAGACCTTCGTGCAAGTCGGCGCCGCGCACGAAATTCCAGATGCCGACCATGGTCGAGCGCACGTAACCGAGCACGGCCGAAGCCATGCTCTCGCCGCGCTCTTCACGGCGCTCGCGCAGCCATTCGTGGAACGCTTGCCACGCCGGATAAAACGCCATCTCGGTCGCGAGCAGGAACGACACGAGCATCGTGATGCAGAGCACGATGAAGAGCCCCGGCCCGCCGAATTGCTCCATCAGCTTGTCCGTCAACGCCCACGCCGGATATCCGCCCGGTCCATACGGCACGCGCGAACTCATTCCCAGATGCGGTGCGTCGCCCGATGGACCCGCGACGAAGTGGAAGACGAAAGCAGTCGAGATCGCGAACGTGATGGCGCCGAGCGTGCGCAGTCCCACGAACGGCACGCGCCGTCCCGCCACCATCGTGCAACCCCAACCGACCGCGACGAGGATCGCGAAGTACGACGCGAACCCGAGCGCCATGTACGCGTAGTTGGCAAGGTAGAAGCCGACTTTGCCGCCCCAATTCCAACTGCGCGCGAGCGGATCATGGATGGGCGTGTAGTACGACACCATCGAGATCAAGAGGAACGCCGAAAGCCCGAGAATCGCGAGGCCTTTGATCTCGCGCAGTCGCGAACCGGTCTCCTCGTCGACCTCGCGGCCGAAGAGGAATCCGCGCACGACGCTGCCCCACCTGCGTTGTGCAGGTGAGTGCTTCGTGTTCCGTGATCTAGCCTTCGACGGCGCGTCCTCGTGGACGTCTTCGTCGTCCTCCGAGTCGGCCTTGCGGTCACGTTCGCGATCTCGACTGCGTCCCATCCGATGTCCTTCGACGCGATGCACGAGGGCGAGCAGCCGGCCACCGTGCCGCTCTGCTCATGCAGCACAGCACACGCTGCGCGCGACCCCTCGATCGCTTGTTCGAAGTCGGGATACCACTTCGCCGGATCGAATCCAAGCGCGCAGACTGGAGCGCCGAAGCTTCAATTTCGCATTTGGACCACTCTGGCCGTGCACATCCGCCACGGCGGCGTGATCGAGTCGCGCGGTGTGTTCGCCAGCGCAGGGCGAATGTCCGCCGATTCAAGTTCGGGAATTCAAAGGTGATCCCGAGTCGATCGCTCGCAGCCTGAATGTCCGCCGAATCAAGTTTGGGAACGATCGGGTGCTCGGCGGGGGTGCGTCCGAGCGCCGGTGAAGCTCCATCGGAGGCGCGTCCGCTCGCCCCCCGAGCCTCCCCTCAACCCTCGAGATCGAGGAGCTCGACCAGCCGTATCGCAACGGTCGCTTTGGGTTGATCGTCGATGCCGAACTCGATCCCGTCGGCACCGAGGATCCGCACGCTGGTGCGCGCGCTGTTCAGAGCAGACGGCGCGTTGAGCACGATCCAATCGGCCCCCTTCTGTGCGAGTTTGGCACGCGCCCGTCGCTCGCCGTCCCCGGTTTCGAGCGCGAACGCGACGACCGTGCGGCGCGGGTCGCGCTCGCCCTTCGTGAGCGAGTGCAAGATGTCCGGATTGCGCACCAGCACTAGCGTCGTGGTCTCCGCTCCCCCGTCCTTCGCGCGCCACTTGCCCGCGAGTTTGCGCACCGGCCGCCAGTCGGAGACGGCGGCGGCCATGTACAGCGCGTCGCACGTCCGCCACGCCTTCTTCAATGCCGCAAGCATCTCGCGCGCGCTGACGACGTCGATGCGCTTCACGCCCTTCGGCGTCTCCAAGTTCACGGGGCCGGCGATGAGAGTCACCCGGTGTCCCGCTCGCGCTGCGGCAGCCGCGATTTCGAATCCCATGCGTCCGCTCGATTCGTTCGTGAGGAATCGCACGGGGTCGACGTGCTCGCGGGTCGGGCCAGCGGAGATGAGGATGCGTACTGAATGTGTCATGCGAACTGCGCGTATCGCGGCCAAACCATCACCGATGTGTTCGTCATTCATTGCCTTCCACGAAGCCTTGGCGGCAACGTCACCGAGGCAGGTATGCATTCGCCGGGAAGGGGTGCGAACACAGTGTCGGTTCGGATCGTCCTGCGATCGTAACGGCCGGGCCGTCTCCGAACACGCTCCCGATTGTGGCCATGCAGAAGTTGGCTCAAACCGTGCGTACACGCATCGAAGAAATCCTGGCGTACGCGGCGACGCGACTCTCCAACGGCCGAACCAAGGAACTCACCGTCAAGATCCGCACGATCACCCGCCGTTCGTTCGGGTTTCTCAGCGGAACGGGCCTGATCTCGCTCATCTTCCGCTGCTGCTCAGGAATCGACCTGAAACCCATGCACCGATGACGTCGGCACTTTCACCAAATATGCTGGAGAGCCTGATCCATTCCCTGAGCTTCAGCGTTTGGCGACTAACGGCGTTCACCTTTTTGTCGGCGACGGACGAACTGTAGCGGCCTGTTGCAATCTGACTTCGATCAGCTCTCTGCTCGGCGGACTAGCGTGATAAGTGATTTCTGCCGGAGTCTCGAACCCTGCGATCGTAGGGAATCGGATTCGGTACGCGCCGCCCTTGAGGCCGGAGTAGGAACCACGAGTCGAATCGCGACCATCACCAAGGGAAGAGGTAACACATCGAATCAAAGACTGTTGTCCCTGTTGCGGTTCAAACTGCACGCGATTCCACCACTCGACTCTGCACGAGACGGCTCGATCCCCGTCCATCATCAACAAGTCAACGATTGACTCTCGCTCCTTCATCATCACGAAATCATTCCTGCCGGGGTTCACCTGCACTGTTTGGCGAACAAACCTGTCGTTACCTATTCTCGCATCTAGGCGTAGTGTTCCAGGCGCGGTCTCGAAAATAGCTTCCAATCCATTGGAAACGCTGGCGACCCTCGAGGGCTCCAGCCCCTTCAAGTCGCTAATCGAGCTCGAAAGCCAACTCACCTCTTGGAATTCGAGGGGAGTGCGCGTGTCTGCATCTAGAACTCTGACGTGGACCTCGGCGTAGCCGCAGATTTGGATTTCCTCGAAGTGCTTCGGTGCCGCAGGCACGGCAAACCTGCTCAAGCACTGATCTGGGACCACGAGCGCCAGCCATTCTCCTGGCGAAACGGGGCCCGCCGTCCAATGGAGTGCAATCCCGTCGGCATCGGACAGCTCCGTCATGTCGGCATAAGAAATGACGCGTCTTTCATGACGGTCGGTGCCCGCCGGCAGGAGATTAAGGCGCATGTTTCTGCGGTCCAATCCGCTTCGAACTCGCAAGATCCCCTCGAGATCTGTCTTGGTGGCAGCGCGTGGCGGACGCTCACCTAGCACGAGGTACGTACCATCGTCTAGGCGAGTCGCCACGTTGCTCGCCAGGCGGAGCTCCTCCCCGGCCAAGGCTAAAGAATTGATCAATAGATCTTGCGTGACCTCGGCGTCGAGGCTCCATGATCCTGAACGCACAGGAACGGTCGTTGACAGCTCACCGTGTGACGTGATCAAGTTCAGAATCAATATCCCGTCCAGTTCGCATGCGAGAGTGCCTTCGTCGCTTCTGCAAGCTCTGCCACGAATCGCTACTCGTGAGCGGGAGTCCACGCGCACCGGACCGTCGAGGGGCAAGTCCATGCTCTGACCGGCAACGGATGCATGATCGTCTGACAGGGGAGCGAGTTGGGCTTTGGTCGCCTGAGTTCTCTGCGGCTTGACTGCGATTAGGAGACCCCCGACTGCACAAACGACGAGAACGCCAACAATCAGCCAGTTACGAGATCTCATTGCGGCACGCAGTCTGTAGCGGACTCCCCTGGGGTTGAACAGAGATGCATCGCAGGATGGTCACATAATCACCACCCTGTGATGCCGCTTCAAGGCGAGCGGTGCCCCACCACAGCTCGCATAGCCAGCTCAGCTGCAAGGGCTGCAGACGATGCGGAATTGGAAGTTGGGCATCCAGTATCTCGTCTGGTAGAGGCCGGTCTCCGGATCGTAGTAGTGGTATGTGACTTGGCCACTCCCGTGTGTGTACTCTTCGAACTGCTGGCATGCACCCTGGATCGTGCAGTTCGTCGCGCAGTTCCAGCCTTGGGCTGCACCGCTCGTTTTGGCTTGCTGGTGCACAGCATCTTCCGCATCGGCGTCCGCCGCGCTCCCCTTCGGCGCACCGGTGATGTCTTGTAATCCACCGCCGCGCAGTGAGGCAAGTCCGCATTCGGTAGAGGCACCCACACGTGTCGAGAGCCCGACGACCAAAGCACACATCAGCATGATCGTCTTCATAGTGGATTTACTCCTGGTTTTGACTTTGAGCTGAACGCGGCACGGGCGGCAGGAACCTCAGGCTTGCGCCGTTCTTGCTCCGGCTCGGCATCCAGTTACTCGCTACCCTACCCCCCATCCCTTTTGGGCAAGACCGGTTCGATGTTTTTTTGTGGCTTTTTCCCGTGACGCCGCGATGCCTTGGGTGCCACGAATTCGTGGGACGTCGACCGCATGCGGCTCACAACGCATCCGATGTGAGGGGTCCAAGCACGACAGCCATTCGTAAGTGGCCCGCGAGATGTCAGTCATGGCGCCAGCACGCGAACCGTAAATTGTCCTATCGCGAATTCGCGACGACAAAGGCGTGGATGGGCATAGCGCGCGCCTTTCAGGGCATCGCCGCATTCGACGACGAAGGTTCGAACAGCGCCCGCACCGACGGTCGGCTCAGCACGATGAGCGTGAACACGCCGAGCGCCGTTCCGAACGGAAAGAAGAGGCAGGAAATCGCCGCGACGACCATGCAGAACGTGCGTCGCCGCTGCTGGCCCAGACTGCGCGCCGAGAGCGCCAAGCACAACGCCATCGCGAGACAGGCGAGAATCCACAACGCGGCGAACGCGATGAAGAACCAGCCGACGAACTCGACCGGAAAGGGATCTCGATTCGGACTCGACGGCGCGGGGAACTGCCCGTTCACCAGACCGATCCCGATGAGTAGATGAAGGATCGGGAACAACCCGAACAAGGCCACGATCGCCGCTACGATCCAAATGGAAGATGACGAGGAGCTTCAAATGCTCGCGATCGTCGGTCGTGCGGTACTCGTCCATCTCGTGGCGCGAGGATACCCGATGTGAGGCTCTGAAGTAGGGAGCGCGCCGAGTCGGGATCATTGCGCGGCGAATGTCCGCCGGCATCCACGTTCACGAATCTACGGCACCCACTGCACCTCGAGCCCGTGCGTCGTGTTGAACGTCGCCGGCGTGCAGAACGGAGCGACGCTGCGGTACCAACCTTGGTACGTGCGCAGACCCGGCGTCGCGATCGAAGCTTGCGTCGAAATAGACGGTTCACCGACGCCAGGCAACGTCGACGTGCCGCCTGAGTTGAACTTCAAACCGAGGCGCGTGACCGTTCCGCCTGCGCAGTAGAGCCCGTCGCCGAACACGATCCCAGCACCCGCGGATTGCCGCGTCGTGCCTTGGAAGTACAGCACCGGACCGTCGGGCATCTGCGAACCGATCAAGACCATCGTGTCGTTCGCCAAGCTCGCCGTGCCGCTCGCACGCAACTTCGCACCGAAGCCGAAGGGTGCCAAACAGCCTTCGTTCGCGCCCACCGCGCTGCTGTTGCCGCACGGACACGCTGTGCCCGAGCCGTCGCCGTAGCAGAAGCCGACGCCCGGATCGCACGCCGGATTCGCGGCGCCCGGAGTCGGCGCGGCAGCCGTCGGGACCAGCGAGTCGTAGTCGTTGTAGGTCGCGCTCCAACCGAACGGCGCGTTCGAGCAACGCGTGATGCCCGCCGGCAGAAAATTGCCGTCCGGACCGACGACCGTCGCGCCGTCGTACACGACATCGAGCAGCGGATAGCTCGCGTCCGCGATCGCGATGCGGTCGACGATCGTCGCGAGCGAACTGATCAGCGTCGTTGTCGCGCCGCTCGTCACGCGTGTGCCGACAAGCGCGTTGATCGTCGCCTGATTCGACGTCGTCACGAGGTAGAACGTCGTCGTTCCGTTCTCGATCTGGTCGTACGGCCCCAAGTCGAAATTCTTCGGAAACAAAGCCGTGTCGCCGAGCACGAAGAAACCGCTGGTCGACGCCGTGAACGCACCCAAGTCGATCGCGCGATCGAGCACGCCGGCATTGACCGAATCGCCGTCGACGACGAGCAACATGTGCCCCGCGAGCGACGCGTTCGGCGCACCTTGCAACTCGATGAACTCGAGCGTGTCGATGCCGACCTTGTGCACGTCGATCTCGTTGAAGCGCACGCTGGAACCGGAACCGGGACCGGCGAAGGCGAACGCACTGCACGTGACGAGGCTCGCCGCGCGGATCATTCCGCGGAGCGTGCTATCGAGCCTCGTTTTGTGCTGTTTCACGTGCATGTTATGGATCAACCGCCGACGAGTTCCTCGACCTCGCGCTTCATTTTCGCGACCACAGCCGGGTTCGCCGCCGCAACATCGGTCGACTCGATGAAGTCCGCATGGTCGTCGTACAGCTCCGGCGTGCCGAAGCGATTGACGTAGCGCCAACGGCCGTCGAAGAGCGCGCGTTGCACGCCGAATTGCAGCGCCGGATTGGTCTCACCCCACGGCCGCACGACTTCGGTGAACACGCGCCGACGCTTGCCCGGTTGATTCGCGATCACCGGCATCAGCGAGATGCCGTCTTGATCCTCGATGCGCGCGGGTGCCGATCCGCCGACGATGTCGAGCACCGTCGCGTGCACGTCGACCACGTGCGCGAGATCTGTCGGTTGGCGACCCGGGTTCACGACGAGCGGTCCGTTCACGATGAGCGGCACTTGCGTCCCACCGCGGTACACGTCGCGCTTGCTGTGCAAGAAACCGGTGGGGAGCGCGCTGATCGTCGTGCCATTGTCGCCGCACACGATCACCATCGTCTTCGCGAATTCAGCCGGCGAAAGCGACTGGATCACTTGGCCGATGCAGAAGTCGACGCTCTCCATCGCCGCGCGCCAGATCAATTTCGTCTGACTGTACGAGCTCGTCGTCGGCACGCTCATGCCTTCGACCAAGCCGGCCGTCGTGAGTTCCGTGATCATCGTGGCGCTCAGCGTGCTGAACGGCGGAACCATGAACGGCGAGTGCGGCGCGTTGATCGACAAGTTCAGGAACCACGGCTTCGTGCGCGTCGAGATCCACTGGATCGCGTCGGATGCGTTCACGCTCGGCGACCAATTCGCGCTCGACAGCGGCGGATTCGTAAACCCGCCCACCGGCTGCACGACGCCGTTCAACACGCGGAACCATCCGAAGTGGTCGCCGTTGTTCGGCATGTGGACGGCGCTGAAGTCGTATCCCACGGCGAGCGGATGATCCAAGTTGATGTCGGGCGGGACGGATGAGCTGCCGACCACGGTCGAGTAGCCGTCCGCCAAGTGCCACTTGCCGACCATCGCCGTGTCGTACACGCCGGGCCGAGCTTGATGGATCGCGCGCGGCAACCAATCGAGAGTGTCCGACAGGCGACTGCCGATGACGGCGGGCGCAAAAGGGATCGACCCCGGATCACGCAAGTTCTCGCCGAACCCAGTGCGGAAGGCGTACTGACCCGTGTGCAAGCACGCGCGCGTCGGACCGCAGACCGGATTGGCGTAACTCTCGAGGAACGCGATCCCGAACTGCGCGAGGCGCGTGATCGCGGGCGTGCGGCAGTACTGGAAATTCGCGTCGGTCGTGAACCGATCCCCGATCCCGTAAAAGCTGAACCACTCGGCGCCGACGTCGTCGAGCACGACGAGGAGCACGTTGTAGTCGACGGTCGGAAGCATTTTCGTAGCGGTCGTGGCAGTGGTTGCCATGCGGAATCGATCTCCTCGGCGCGACTTGTCAGCGACTCGTGGAGCGACTCTTCGATCTTATGCCGCTCGGCGGAATCAGGCTGGAAAGTAGGGGGTTTTCTGTGGTCGGTGCGCAGTCTACGTCGCCGACGGCGTGCGTGGCGCACTCCTGCGCGTGATCGGCTCACCGAACGTGTTTTCCAGGCCTTTTTCAGCTCAGAAAATGGGGCCGAGTCACCGTACGGCTCGCCTCCATCCAAGGCGGCGAGGCAGGCGACAGCGGCCTGGCTCTACAGCTCGAAGCTCGCGATCCACTCGAGGATCGCACCCGGTTCGGGCAGGCGACCTGCGCCGTGATCGCCGCACGCCATGTTGCCGACCCCGGGCGCCATCACGCGCCAACCGTCGAGCGCCAGCTGCGTCAGGTTGCGCTGCACGGCGGACGACTCGAGCATCACGGGATTCATCGCCGGACAGGCGAAACGCGGCTTCGAGTTGGGCAGCGCGAGCGCGACCGTCGTGATCAGATCGTCGGCCATCCCATGCGCGAGACGTGCGATCAAATCCGCACTGCACGGAGCGACGAGCAACAGGTCGCCCCACTTCGCGAGATCGATGTGATCCATCGCGGCTTTGCGCTCGCGCCCCCATTCGGACGTGAATGCGGGCTCGCCCGTGACGGCTTCGAAGAGTTGCGGGGCGATCAATTCGGTCGCGTGCTTCGTCATCAAGACGCGCACGCAGTGCTCGGCTTGCGTCAGCTTGCTGGCCAGATCGCAGGCTTTGTAGATCGAGACTGAACCGGACACCGCGAGCAGCACGTTCGACATGATCAGCGTCTCGCTTCGGCTTCGAGGCCGATTTTTTCGCGCACTGTGCGCACGGCACGATCCAAGTCGTCGTTCACCACGACGTGATCGTACTTCACGCGCTCGCGGAACTCGTCTTCGGCTTTGTGCAAGCGGCGCTCGAGCACTTCGGGCGACTCGGTGCCGCGATTCTTCAAGCGTCGGCGCAGCTCTTCGAAATCGGGCGGCGCGATGAACACGTATACGCCCGGCTCGCCGAGTGCTTTCAGTTGGAGCGCGCCCTGTACGTCGATTTCGAGCAGAGAAATCTTGCCCTCGTCGAGCGACTCCAACATCGGCGCTCGCAACGTGCCGTACATGTTGCCGAACACTTCGGCGTGCTCGATGAACTCACCGTTCGTGACGCGACGACGGAACTCGTCGGCCGCGATGAAGTGATAGTCGCGACCGTCTACTTCACCCGGACGCATCTTGCGCGTGGTCGCGGACACCGAGAACACGATGCGCGGATCCTCGAGCAGCTTCTTGCAGATCGTGCTCTTGCCCGAACCCGAAGGCCCTGAAATCACGACCATTTTGCCTGTGCGCGGCCCCCCCATCGTCACTCCACGTTCTGCACTTGTTCGCGCAAGCGCTCGATCAGTGTCTTTAATTCGACTACGGCGTGTGCAGCTTCGGCGTCGTTGCACTTCGATCCGATCGTGTTCGCTTCGCGCAGGAATTCCTGCACCAGGAAGTCCAGTTGGCGACCGACCGACTTGCCGCTCTCGAGCATCTTTTCCATCTGCGACAGATGGCTCGCGAGCCGCGTGAACTCTTCGCTGACATCCATCTTGTCCGCGAGCAAAGCGATCTCGCGCGCGAGGTCGGCACCTTCGATCGAAACCGTGCGGCCGCTGGCATTCTTGCGTGTTCCGCCGCTGAGCAACTCGTCGACGCGCTCGGTCAAATTCTTGTGATGCTCGGCGAGCGCTTTCGGCATGCGCTTCTCGAGCTTCGCTTGCACTTTGGCGATGAGGCCCGCGTTCTTCTTCAAGTCGGCGAGCAGCGATGCACCTTCGCGCTCGCGCATGAGCACGAGTTCGTCGAGCGCGCGCGCCAAACCTTTCACGAGCAGTTTCGCTTCGCGCTCGCGACCTGAATCGTCTTCGCTCGTCGCGATCACACCGGGCATCGACAAGATCGTTTCGATCGACACGTCGGGCTCGATCGACAGTTCGCGCGCCAACGCTTCGATCTCGGCTTTGTAGCGCTTCGCGACGGCCGCATCGAGGACGGCGGGCGACGCACCGCGCTTGCGCTCGAGCGCGACCGTCACCGTCACGGCGCCGCGTTCCAGTTTGCCGCGCACCGCCGTTTCGACGTCGCTTTCGAGCTGCGCGTGCTCGCTCGGCAGCCGCGCTTTCACCTGCAAATGCCGGTGATTCACCGATCGGACTTCGACGCGCACCGCCACGTCACCCTCGCTGACGAGCGCCGCGCCGAAACCTGTCATCGAGCGGAGCAACGCGTATTCCTTTCAGGCCTTCGCGCGACTGCCGGGCTTCGTGAGCGGCACCTTCGACTTGCACAACGGGCAATCGTCGGGGGCCCACGTCTTCACTTCGACGTCGGCGAGCGAAATCATCGGCAGCTTGTCCGCGGCGAACGGATTGCCGCCCGAGCGATTGACGATGCAACCGACCGCTTTCGGCGTGACGCCGTACATCTTCAAGACGTCGATCACTTCGCGAGCGGAACCGCCCGTCGTGAACACGTCTTCGACGACGAACACGTTGTCCGACGGCTTGACGCTGAAACCGCGGCGCAACTGCATCGCGTCGTCCTTGCGCTCGGTGAATTGGGCGCGAGCACTGCACGCTCGAGCCACCTCGTACGCCCACGTCACAGCGCCAAGAGCCGGACCGATGACGATGTCGAAGCGCGGCAGACCGGCTTCCTTCGCGCGACGCGCCGTCTCACGCGCCAAGATCTCCGCTTGATCGGGGCGCTCGAGGATCAACGCGCATTGAAAGTAGCGGTCCGAATGCAGTCCCGACGACAGCACGAAGTGTCCTTCGAGCATCGCCGACGTCTCGCGAAACATGTCGAGAACGCGCGTGGAATCGAGGCTTTTCACGGTGCTCATGGTCGGTTCTGCGCGCGAGGTCACTTCGGTTCTTCGGGAGGAGTGGCCGGCGGATTCGCAGGCGGCGGCGTCGATTGCCCCCCGTCGGTCGGCGGCGGCGTTCCCGAATCGGCCGGCGGCGGCGTGCCCGCGTTCGGATCGACGATCGGCGCGACCGGTTGACCGAACTCGTCCACGACACCGCTCATCGATTCGGAGCGGTTCGCGACGTGGATGCCGAGTGCGCTCGCGAGGAAGATCGCTCCGACCCACCCCGTGAACTTGTTGATGCCCGACGCGCCGACGCCGAACGTTTGCTGACCCGACGTGCCGAGTGCGTCGGTCAAGCCTCCGCCCTTGCCTTCTTGCAGCAAGATGACGACGACGAGCACGATCGCCGCGAGGACGAACACGATGTAGAGGGAGACGCTGATCAGACTCATGACGAAGATTTCTGGTTAGGGGCGATTTCTCAGCGGAATTCGATCAAAGGCAGGAACGTGTCCGCTGCGAGCGATGCACCACCGACGAGACATCCGTCGATGTGCGGAACGGCCATCAAGGCGCGGACGTTGGACGGTTTCACGCTGCCACCGTACTGGATCCGCACGCTCTCGGCGATCGAATCGGTGTACAGGCCGCCCAAGATGCCGCGCAGGTAGCTGTGCACCGCTCCGGCTTGTTCGGGCGTCGCATTCAGTCCGGTGCCGATGGCCCAGACCGGTTCGTACGCGATCGTGAGGCGCTGCATCGAGCGACCGTCCACATCTTTCAAACCGGCGACGAGTTGCGCGCCCACGATTTTCTCGGTGCGCTGCTCTTCGCGCTCAGCGCGCGTTTCGCCGACGCACAAGATCACTTCGAGGCCGGCTTCGAGTGCGCTGTGCACCTTCGCATTGACGAGTTCGCTGGACTCGCCGTAGATCTGCCGGCGTTCACTGTGGCCGAGGATCACCAGGTCGCAACCGATGTCGACGAGCATCGCGGCCGAAATTTCGCCGGTGAAAGCGCCAGACGTTTCGTCACAGCAATTCTGCGCGCCGACCTGGACGGCCGAACCTTTCAGAGCGCGCACGACTTCGTCGAGGTAGACGAACGGCGGACACACGGCGACGTCGACGTCGGAGCGCTGACCCACGGCGTCGCGGATCTGTGCGACGAGGCCAAGTGCGCTCTTGCGCTCGAGATTCATCTTCCAATTGCCGGCGATGAAGGGTTTGCGCATCACGTTCATCGAGCCGCGCGCAGCGCTTCCGCGAAGACGACTCGTCGTTGGTCCATGGCCGCGATCGCGAGCGCGTCGCTGACGATGTCGCCGAACATGTCGGGCGAAACGGCTTGCGAACCGTCGGAATGAACTTCGCTCGGGTCCGGATGAACTTCGACGATCAATCCATCGGCCCCCGCGGCGAGTCCGGCGCGCGCGAGCGGACGCACGAGGTCCGAGCGACCTGCGGCATGCGACGGATCGACGATCACCGGCAAGTGCGTCGCGCGCTTCAAATGCGCGACGGCGCCGACGTCGAGGATGTTGCGTGTCGTCGGATCGAAGCTGCGGATGCCGCGTTCGCACAGGACGATCTGATTGTTGCCCTGCGCCAAGATGAACTCGGCCGCGAGCAAGAATTCACGCACGGTGGCCTGGAAACCGCGCTTCAACAGCACGGGTTTCTTCGAGCGCCCGACTTCGACGAGCAACGGCGCGTTCGTCATCGAGCGTGCGCCGATTTGAATCATGTCGGCAACTTTCGCTATCGCCTCGATGTCGCGCGGATCGAGCGCTTCGGTCACGATGCCGATGCCGGTCTCTTTCTTGACGGCAGCGAGCATCGCCAGGCCCTCGTGGTGCAGACCTTGGAACGAGTACGGCGACGTGCGCGGCTTCCACGCGCCGCCGCGCAACAGGGTCGCGCCGCGCGAACGAACTTCGCGCGCGATCTCGATCGTGCGGTCCAAGTCCTCGATCGCGCACGGACCCGCGATCAACGAGACGAATCCGCCGCCGAAGCGCGCTTCGCCGACGCGGACGATCGTGTCGGCACGACCGTCGCGCTCGTGCCGTTCTTTGGCGTCGCTCGCATCGAGCACCGCTTTCACGCCGCACAGGTCTTCGAATTTCGAACGGTGCTCGGGTTTGCCCTGTCCTTCGAGGTTCAGGATTTCCGAATGCTCGTCGAGGAACTTGGCCTTGTATCCGAGCTCTTTGGCGAGGGCCAAGACAGCGGAGACTTGCTCGGCCGGCAGGCCTTTTTGCAGTCGCAGGAGCATCGGGTCAGGGCTTTCCGAGCCGACCGGGCCCGGTTTGAGGTGAAACATGATCGCGGTCGAACGGGGAGGCGTCAATGCAACGTGCGGATCGCGTCTGCTGAGGCCGTTTGGCGCCGCAAGAGGCCGTTTTCGTGTTGCGGATCGAGGCGTGCGGAGATTCGCGCGGAGGCACGCTGTCACGGCGAGTTCGCCGGAGCAGGAGATTCGATGCCGCGCTCGAGCGTGCTGGGCCGCCAAGCACGAATTCACGGGAACCGACGTTTCCATGCCGACGCTGAGCCGCACTTGGTCGCCGGGCCAGCACACTTGGCCGCCACACCCAGCTTCCTCAGAACTGAAGTTTCCATGCCGAGCAACTCGGCACACTCCGCCGCCACGCCCACCTGCACTGGAACTGAGGTTTCCATGCCGACGCTGAGTCGCACTTGGTCGCCACGCCCAGCTTCATCGGAACTGACGTTTCCATGCCGAGCAACTCGGCACACTCCGCCGCCACGCCCAGGTTCATCGGAACAGGCGTTTCCATGCCGACGCTGAGTCGCACTTGTCCGCCGGGCCAGCACACTTGGCCGCCACACCCCTTTTCTTCTCTTGACAGAATTCCTGGCAGGTGAATGGCGGTATTCCGCCACTCACCTGTCAGGAATCAGCGATGCGGAGCACGCTTGTGTAGTCCTTTGCTTCCAGTAGCCCTCGCGTTGCTCTTCTGCCACGCGGTTCGCGCGCGTCATTTCAATCCAACATCACGCGCGACCAAAACCGTCATGCGAGTCGGCTGAGCCTTGTTCTGAGGCCGCTTCATTCCGAGCGTTTTGTGATCGCGGTATCGCCCTCTCGGCGCGCGAAGCAGAAGAGCAACGCGATGGCAGCTGAAAACAAAGGACTACACAAGCGTGCTTCGCATCGCTGATTCCTGACAGGTGAGTGGCGGAGTACCGCCATTCACCTGCCAGGAATTCTGTCAAGAG
>JAWXBU010000157.1:0-68971 GCA_034440255.1 Planctomycetota bacterium
CTCCTCGACGTATCGCAGAGGATACGCGGTCGTCGTCGCTTCTTGCCCGACAACGAATGAGGACGAATCCTGCTAGCGATTCAGCCGTTACAGCCCACTCGCCAGCGCACTTCAGTCCGATTTGGCCGCCCACTCGAACTTGTCGCCGCGCTTCAGCACGTGCAGCTTCAGGTCGCTCGCGGAGTGAAGCTCGCCGTCGGCGCGTGCAACCCGTTTCGCAGCGCGTGCGTCGACGACGAGTACCGTGCTCTCGCCGATCACTTCGAACGAGCGTCCGCTCACCACCACCGCCGTCTTCTCGTCGATGCCGACGCCGATCGCTTCCGGATGATCGAGTACGCACGCGAGCATTCGGGTGAAACGCTGACGCTGCACGAAGTGCTGATCGAGGATCACCTCGGGCCACAAGCCGAGCCCGTCGGTCGTTTGCGTTGCGCCGGCTTTGACGCTTTTCAGATCGGCTTTGTCGCCGCCCATGATCATCAACTTCGACATAGCCGCTGCACCGGCGCTCGTGCCGCCGACGACAGCGCCCTCGTGGAAGCGCTTGACGATCGCGTCCACGAGCTTGGCCGTCTCGAGCGCTTCGAGCAAACGCTTTTGATCTCCGCCGGGCATCCAAATGAACGCGGCCTTCTCGATCGCCAGAAGCGCCGCGACCGGATCGCTCACGTCGAGAACGCTCACATTCGTCGCGCCGTGTTCCATCCAAAAAGTGCGCGACTCTTCCCCTGACTTCGGATCGCTCGAAGCTTGAGCCACGATCAGCATCGCTGCGGATTTGCCGCCCGCCTGCATCAATGCGCGCTCGATGATCTCCGGAGTCGTTCCCCCACCGCCAACCGCGATCAGCACTCCCTTCGGACGTGCCGCGTCGGGAGGAGCGGATTTCAAAGCGAGGGTGCAGGCGACGAGCAAAGAACACGCGGCGAAAACGAAGGGAATTTTCATGGGCGCCAGGTTCGACGCTCGCGCCGTCCACGTCAACTGGGGATTCCGCGCATCGCGAGAGCGCTCGGCTAGACTTTGCGCTCCGAAGTCGTGATCTCTGTTCGATCACGATCCCTGTGAAACCGCACTGGAGGTCACTCGATGAGTACGAGGTCACGCCCGGGCTGGATGCGCGCACTGCTTGCCGCATGCACCTTGGGGATAGCCGCGCTGTTCGTTCAAGCGCAGTCGGCAAGTGCCGACTTGACCAAGAATTTCGACACGATCGTCGAACGCTTGGACAAGGCTCGTAAGGAACATTCCAAGTCCATGGAGAACGCGACGGACGAAGCCGAGCAAGAGAAGCTTCAAGAGCAACGTCCGGGTGAAGCATTCATACCGGAGTTCCAAGCGGTTGCGCGCGAGGCCAAAGGCACCGAAGTCGCGGCCAAAGCATGGATGCGCGTCGCGGAGATCGCGGCTGATTTCGGCCGCAAACCGGATGCGATCGAAGCGCTCGACACCCTGATGGAGGCGCACATCGCCTCCCCCGCACTCGAAAGTTTGCCGGGACTCGTTTCGCGCCGACTCGGCAGTTTTCTCGGCAAAGAGAAGACCGAGAAGACGCTGCGGACACTGATCGAAAAGAGTCCGCACAAGACCATTCAAGCAGCCTCCATGTTCACGGTGGCTTCGTCGATCGTGAAGGACAAGAAGGCCACCCCGGAACGCACGGCCGAAGCGCGCGCGCTGATGGCGAAGCTGCAGAAGGAGTACGTCGGCGTCGTCGACTCTCGCAAGCAGGACTTCGCCGCACAGGCTGAAGCCGTGCTCTTCGAAATGGACTTCTTGCAGATCGGCAAAGTCGCGCCCGACTTCGAAGTCACCGACGAAAACGGCGTGAAGTTCAAGCTTTCCGACTACCGCGGCAAAGTTGTGGTCGTCGATTTCTGGGGCAACTGGTGAGGCCCTTGCGTTGCGATGCTGCCGCACGAAAGGTCGCTCGTGAAGCGACTCCAATCGCAGCCCTTCGCCCTTCTCGGGATCAACAGTGACGGTGACGCCGAAAAGGTGAAGCAGATCCTGAAGGATCAAGAGATCACGTGGCGCCAAGCCATCGACGGAAGCACCAGTGGTCCGCTCGCCAAGCGCTGGAACATCAAAAGTTGGCCCACGATCTTCGTGATCGATGGCAAAGGTGTCATCCGCTACAAGAATGTGCGCGAAGAAAAGATGGACGAGGCCATCGACGCGCTTCTCGCCGAGATGAAGAGCGCGAAGAAGTGATCTGGGCGCTCGAGTAGCCTGCTGGGCTTTCGCATGAGCGGCCGTGCATCCGACCAGGTTGCGCGGCCGCGCCGTTTTCGGGTCAGAGCTCGACCTTGTGCCGATTCGCGCCCTCAGTGAGATCGAGCACCGAATCGACGCGCTCGCCGCTCACCAATCGAATTTGCACGCGCGCGCTCATCGACGGCAATCCGTCGACGCTGAACTTTCCGGATTCGAATTTGCCGGAGCGCGCAACATTTCCGCGCGCGAAACCACCCAGCAATCCGGCGCTGGTCGCACCCGACAACTCGTATTCGCCGCTGCCGGCCGGTTGCTTGTCGGCGCCGACGATTTCGACTTCCAAACTGCAACCGAGCCGCATTTCGACGGCGATCGCGTCGTCCTTCGCGGCACTGCCGTCGCGCGTGAGCCAGCCGAACTCGACGAGTTGGTCCAGCAACAAAGGACCGCTGAAATGCAGCACGTAACGCCCTTCTGTCGGCGGCAAGGTCACCGAGAATGCGCCATCGACATCGCTGCGAGTGCGCGCCAGTTCACCACCGATCACATTGCTCGTGACCTTCGAAGCAACGACGCTGACGTCGGGAGCCGGCGCTCCGTCGGCGAGCGCGACTCGCCCTCGGACGATGCCGCCTTTTTGAGCACCGTCGATGAAGTCGGGCCCCGCGTTCGATTGGAACAGCGTCAGCACCACGACTGCAGGCAACACGAACAGCAGCGCGACGAGCAAAAGTGTTTTCTGCTTGCTCACCACGGTGCCGTCTCGGCTCTCAGCTCTTCGCTTTGCCGGCGGCAATGCGTTGTTCGGCGAGGCGACCCGCAGCTTCGTGCGTGGTGATGTTCTCGCTCCGCGCGATCTCGAACACCTTCTTCAAGTTCGTGTAGACGTTCTCGAGCTTCGCGAGCGCCTTCGCTTCGGAATAGCCGCCCGGCAACATCTCGATCGAGACGTTGATGATGCCGCCCGCGTTGATGACGTAGTCCGGCGCGTACAGGATGCGACGCGCTTTCAGATCGCGACCGTGGCGCGGCTCGAGCAGTTGATTGTTCGCCGCGCCCGCGATCGCGCGGCAACGCAGCATCGGAATCGTCTCGTCGTTCAAGCCTGCGCCGCGAGCGCACGGCGCATAGACGTCACACGGCACCGAAGCGTGGCCGACGTCGGAAACAGCCTCGAAACCGTGCTTTTTCACGAGCTCGTCGACGCGCGCTTCGTTGATGTCGCAGATGATGACGGTCGCGCCCTTCTCCTTGAGCAACTCGGCCAAACGTCCGCCGACGGCGCCGACGCCTTGGATCAGAATGCGCTTGCCCTTGAACTCGGCTTTGCCGTCGAGTTCCTCGAGCACGGCGCGGATACCGTACAAGCAACCGAGTGCCGTGTAGGGACTCGGATTGCCCGAGCTGCCGCTCTCGCGCGAAAGACCCGTGACGTACTTCGTTTCCTTGCGCACGACTTCGAGGTCGGCGATGCCGATGTTCATGTCCTCGGCCGTGATGTACTTGCCCTCGAGGCTGTTCACGAACTTGCCCATCGAGCGGAACATCGCCTCCGATTTGCGTTTCGGATCGCCGATGATGACCGACTTGCCGCCGCCGAGCCCCGTCTCCGCAACCGCCGATTTGTACGTCATCCCTTTCGACAGACGCAGCACGTCGAATAGCGCTTCGTCCTCGGACGCGTACGGCAACATGCGCAATCCACCGAGCGCCGGCCCGAGCGTCGTGTCGTGCACCGCGATCAACGCGTGCAATCCGGACTTCTGATCACGGCAGCGGACGACCTTCTCGTAACCGTCGACCTCGATCTCGGTGATTTCCATCGTCGTCTCGCTCTTGTGCTGGCTTTTGTGGGTGATCTCGAGTGCGGCCGACACGTCTCGTTGGAGGCGTCCCGCCGATGAAAAAGCCGGAACAGGATAGGGGTCGCCCGCACGCATGTCGAGCAGTCGGAAGGCGTGAAAACGCCGTATTCGTCGCGTCGCGAACCCGATCGCGCTCTCCCAAAGCCGTATCCTGGAGAGCCCGCTCTGCATCATGATCGTACCCCCGAAGCCTACGGCCGTCGCGCGCCGCAATCCGCTCGCAGGGATCGTGTTCGTGACGATCTGGGCCACCGGATCGGATCCGGCTCTGGCCCGCATCGTGCGAGTCACGGCCCTGAAGGCGACAGGCACGGCGGGCGAGTGGGACCTGTTCGAGCGCCTGACGAATCCCTTCGCGGACCAGGACGACGAGGCGGGACGCACTGCGATCGCTGCGCACATCGAGCGCGACTTCGGCATCGCGCGCGCGCAGTTCGGCAACGCAGCGAGCGCCGACGACGCGTGGGAGAAATTGATCGCGTTCATCGACGGCGCCGGCGTCGTGGCGCCCGATGCCGACGTCTTCGAGAGTTGGTTCGAGCACTTCGCTCGTCGTCGCGGCGGAACACCGCCGTGCATCGCGCCGTGTGACGTCGCTGCGTTGTTCTTGCCGGGAAGATTGGCTTCGAAGCGCGCGGAACTCGTGTCGCTCTTGACGCGCGCCGACGTGCTTGCGCACGGACCGTTGGAGTTGCACGCGGCTCTCGTCGAACTCGCACAGCGCATTCACGCGTTGGCCGAGGACGTTCTGCGCATCGCGGTGCTCGGATACAAACGCGCTTGGGACGGACTCGTCGACGTCGACCCGCGCGCGGCGATGCGCATTCAACTCGCGTTCGCGTTGCTCGACCGCCCCTCGATGTGGACGCGCGCACCAGACGGGCCTGCGGCGCAGTTGGTCGACGGCCGCATCGTCACGTTCGGCCGTGATGCAAGCCCGCTCGAGGACTTGATCGAAGACGTCGAGCCGCGCTGCGCGACCGAGCGCGATCGCTTCGAAGCGCTCGAGGGTCGTCCAGCCGACTCGAACGAAGCCAAGCCTTTCCACGACGACGACATGGCGACGCTCGACGCCATTTTCGAGCGCCTTTTGCCGGCGAATTTCGCCAAGTCGGGCGCTGCCCTCGCACAACCGACGTACCGACCGTCGCAGCATCAGGTCGCGCGCGAAGTCGCGAAGTCGCTCGGCGCTGACGAACTGTTGCTCGTGCACGCGCCGACGGGCACGGGCAAGACGCTCGCGTATCTCGTGCCCGCGATGTTGTGGGCGAAGCGTCACGGCGTGCGCGTCGGCGTCGCCACGTACACGCGCGCACTGCAAGAACAGGCGATGGATCGCGAAGTGCCGCGCGCGTTGTCGATGCTCGCAGCTGCAGGCATCTCTACGCCGACTTTCGTGACGGTATTGAAGGGACGCGACAACTACGTTTGCTGGCGCGCACTGAAGCACTCGACGCCTGAAGAAGATTCGGCGGAGGCATGGTTCGCGTGGACGTACGTGGCCGTGTTCGCGATGACGGACGCCGACGCGGATCTCGATCGACTGCCGACGCGCTCGCCGATCGCGCTCGAATCGACGGAAGCCTTCCAACGCGCGCTGCAGGCTGCGGTGCGTTCTGTTCGTGGGCTGACGGCGTGCTGCACTCGCGCTGAAGACAAGCGCACTTGCGCAGCAGAAGTAGCGCGAAAACGAGCCGAAAAGAGCCACGTCGTGATCGTGAATCAAGCGTTCGCGCTCGCCCGACAAGAGTTCTTTCGCCACATCGTGTTCGATGAATGTGAACACTTGCACGAGCAAGCGCACAGCGCGTGGAGTCGCACGATCGGCTTCCGCGACGTGCGCAACGTGTTGGCGTTGATGCGTCAGCCCGGACGCGTGCATTCGCGTGCGTTGCTCGATCGGTTGAAGCGGTCGCTCTTGGAAGGCACGCCGTCGGGCGACGCACTCGATCTGACCATCGAAATGTGGACGGCACTCCGCTCGAGCGTCGACGTGCTCCACAAGGAAGTCGAAGCGTTCGAGACGTGGCGCAGCGCGACATTGAAGGAACGCGTCGATCGCGAAGAGCACTCGATGTTGCGGGAATTCGTGCTCGAACACGGATCCGACGAGCTGGTTCAAGCGCGCGTCGACGTCGTGAAACGCGGCAACGCGCTCGATGCGCTGCTCGCGGCGCTCGTCGAGTACGTCGATCAATTGCACTTGCGCAATTCGGGCGCGCTGCGGCGCGCGTTCGATCGATCTCGTTTCGAATTGAACGAGATCGTCGGCGTCATCGACGCGTGGATCCCGATCGAAGAGGGCAAAACGCGCTTTCGGCCGAGCACCTTCTACGACGTCGAGCGCGATCACCGCGGCGACGTGATCTTGGCTGCACGCGTGCTGCTCCCGAACGAGTTCTTGGGTCGCAACTACTACCCTGAGCTGAAGACGGGCGTGTTCATCTCGGCGACGACGTGGCTGCAAGACGGATTCTCGGCCGCGCGCGCGTACTTGGGTCTCGACCGCGCCGAACATCCGGCCGAGGACGAAGAACGCGCGCCGTCGAAAGTGCGCACG
The DNA here is from genome assembly GCA_034440255.1 of Planctomycetota bacterium. Classification (GTDB taxonomy): domain Bacteria; phylum Planctomycetota; class UBA1135; order UBA1135; genus JAEUIA01. The sequence goes on from JAWXBU010000157.1 coordinate 6,646, forward strand.
TTCCGTGCTCCCGACGTGTTCGATTACAGCCGCGTCCTCGTCGCGATCCCGCGTGATGCGCCCGTCGTCGGGGCCGACAAGGGCAAGTTCCTCGAGTACGTGCGTCGGTTCGTGACGTATCTCGGCGAACGCACGAACGGCCGAATGCTCGTGCTGTTCACGAACTCGAGCGACGTCAAGAAGGTCGGCGAAGAGACGAGCGGCTTCTTCCGTGCGCGGCGCATTCCGCTGTGGTTCCAGAACATGGAGGGCAGTGCGAAGGAAGAGCTGTCCGACCTGTTCCGCTCGACGATCGATTCGATCCTCTTCGGCGTCGACACGTTCTGGTATGGCGCGGATTTCCCAGGCGAAACCCTCGAATACCTCGTGATCGTGCGTCTGCCGTACGGCGTCCCCGATCGCTATCACCACGCTCAATGCGCGACGATCGGGTTGAACGAACAGCGTCGACAGATCTACGTGCCGCGCGCGCTCGCGAAGTTTCGCCAGGGTTTCGGACGCTTGATGCGGCGCGAGAGCGACCGTGGCTGCGTGTTCGTGCTGGACGGGCGCATCGGCGATCCGCGTCATCGCTTTTTTCTGCGTGAGTTGCCGATCGAGCGTTCGTTCGACGTCGGCACTTCGTCCGAGCCCGAGACGAAGGGCGCGCGGCTCGTACGCGGCGACACCGATCATTGTGTGCACGAAGCGCTGGCGCACATGCACTTGCTAGCCGACGTGAAGCGACGCGGGCTCGACTCGAGCTTTCACTCCGAGGGCAGGCCGTTGCGCGGACACGAAGACGAGTCGATGGAGCACGGATCGTCGCGCGCTCGCTCTGATTCCGACGCGGCAAGTGAAGCTCCGCCGGCTCAACCGAAGCCCACGCGCCGCCGCGAACCGCCAACTGGGCCGATCGACATCTCACGAGAGGACTTGCCGTTTTGAACGAAACGCCGCGTTGGATCGAAGTGCGCGTGCTGGCGCCGATCGGTTGGTGTGAATTCGTCGCCGAGCACCTGGCGATCGGGCCCTGCACATCGGTCGTGTTCGGTCGTCCGTCGCTCGCGACGGATGCTGCGCCGGACGGATTCGATTTCGTGCGTACGTTCATACCGTCGCACGCGGATTCGCCGGGCGTGCGCGAGGAGATCGAAGCGGTGATGCGCTCGCTACCTGAACTCACAGGCGTCGACGAGTTGCATTCGCTCACGCTCGAGTTCCGACCCTTGCCGCCCGAGGACTACGCGACGTCGTGGAAAAAGAGTTGGAAGCCTTTCCGTGTCGGCCGTTTGTGCGTTCTCGCGCCGTGGAGCGAATCGAAGCCGCGCGCGAGCGACATCGTGATGCACCTCGAACCCGGCGGCGCGTTCGGCTCGGGTCGCCATGCGACGACTCGGACGTGCATGAAAGTCTTGCTCGAGCGTATCCGCGGCGGTGAGCGCGTGCTCGACGCCGGCTCGGGCTCGGGCATTCTCGGCGTGACCGCTGCTTTGTGCGGAGCCGGATCCGTGCTCGGCTTCGACGTCGATCCGAATGCGGAGCCGTATGCGAACGAACTCGCCGTGAACAACGGTGTGGCGAATGTCTGCCGATTCAAGTCAGCCGGTTTCGAGGCGATTGTCGGTACGCGAGGCGGATGGGACGTCGTGCTCGCCAACATCTATTCGGACATCATTCAAGCGCATGCGACGACGTTGCGTGACGCACTCTCACCGAACGGCTGGTTCGCGTTCAGCGGTTGTCCGAATCATCACGCCGATGCGACGCGCGCTGCGATTCGAAGTGCCGGCCTCTCTATCGATGAAGAACGCGTCCGAGGTCGCTGGCACACGTTCGTGGGGCGTCTCTCGAGCAATGAGTAGAAGCACGAGCGCGGCACTGTGCTTCTTCTCTCATTCGCCGCCCGAACCCAGCTCGAGCACGAGCAAGGACTCGAACAGAGATGCGTTGTGCGGCGACTGCGCGCCCATGAGTGCGCTCGTCATCCCTGAGTGAGCGTGTCAGTGCCACACTGACTTCGGAATGGACGCGGCACACGTTGCATCGTCCATTCCGTGTGTGCGCTCCATCGAGTCGGACGCACGGCCGATGCGCCCCATCACTGCCTACTTCGGCGAAGCGTTCGCGCGTCGGCGAATAGCCACTGCGGTTTCGAGCAGACTCTTGCGCATCCCGGCATCGACGGCAGCACCGGCGGCGAGCGATTCGAGCGCGAGAGCGTGGCGTTCCACTCCGTACTCGCGCACGCTTCTCAGCGACGATTCGCGCGTGTGTGAGTCGCTGCGCGCTTCGAACAGTTGGAGCAGCGTATCGGCGACCCTGGGTTGCAACGCGGTCGGAACCCCTTGCGCCAAACCCCACAGCGCGCGACCGCTGTTGTTCACGTCCCCATCGGACAGCGCGGCGATCAGGCGATCGATCACGGCCTCCGACTTGTCGCGCAACGTCGACAACCCGAAGTAGATCGCGTCGTGTGCATTCCCGAGGTCTGCGCCATTCGACATGTCGAGCAGACGCTTCTCGATCGCCGGCGAAACGTGCGTTCCCCACAGCCCTGAGAACGATTGCCGTACGTCGCGACGGTCGTCGCTCGAGATCAGCTTCAGCACTGCGTCGCCGGCAGGACCGATGAGCTCGCCGTCGCTGAACGTCGCGATCACGTGCACCCACTGCGGCCGCTGAGCTGCATGCACGTCCGAGGACGCCGACAGAATCCGCTCCAGATCGCCTGGTTCGCGACCGACTGCGTCGAGGGCGTACATCGCCGCCAGCTGCATCGATCCGTCCTTTGCCGTCAGGTGCGGCAGCACGAGTTCTCGAAACGAGTTCTTCTCGAATGTGGCACTGCGGAGTTGATTGAGCGCGATCAGACCGGCGTGAGCTGGCACGGGATCCGCGCTCTGCAGCGCTGTACGTACCGCCGCGATCGCCGCGTCGCGCTTCGCTACGTCTCGAATTTGAAGACCGTCGTCGATCCACGGCTTCGCGAGTTCGAACGCAGCTTGGTTGGATGCGGGTGCGGCACGCCGCTCGGGAAGCTCGGGCTTGGGCGTCACCGGTTTCGTCGGCGTAGCCTCGACGGAAACGAACGTTTCGGCCTGACGTGAATTCGAACTCTGACACGCGACGGTCGATGCACACAGCAAAAGCAGGCAGAGCTTCTTCATCGTTGGCCTCCGAATGCCGAAAGAATGGCTCGCAACCGATGCGACACCATGAGCGCAAGTCTAACCAACCTCGAATCGACCGGCGATCCGCGTGCGCAGATCATGCAGTCCGGAGCGGAGGACGAACGCGCACGCTCGTTCGGTACTCTGCCCCGATTGAAGATCCTGTTCCTCTCGCAGCGCGTCCCCTATCCGCCGAATCGCGGGGACAAGATCACGACATGGAGACTCGTCGAGCGCATGAAGCGCAATCACGACGTGCACATCGTGGCGTTCGCCCACGACGAAGCAGACGTCGAGTCAGCGAACAAGTTGCGTGAGATGGGATTTCCGACGACTGTCATTCCCTACCGTGACAGATGGGCGAAGCTAACGTCGCTTCCGCTGCTCGCGACGAGCACTGCTTTGACGCTAGGTGTCTATGGATCGAAGGCGCTGCAAGCCGTCGTCGACCGCGAGATCGTCGACTGCGACATGGCGTATGCGTACTCCTCGTCGATGGGTGCGTTCCTGGAGAAGCACGCATCCACGCCGCGCGTCATGCATTTCGGCGAACTCGACAGCGACAAGTGGCGCCAATACGGTGAACGCACGCGTTTTCCGATGAGCTGGGTCTATCGCCGCGAGCAGCGCACGCTTCTCGCATTCGAGCAACGTATCGCGCGATCCTTCACGGACAACGTCTTGTGCACACCGCTCGAACAGGCTGTTTTCGAGCGCGAAATCACCGGCGCGCGCTCGACCGTCCTGCGCAACGGTGTCGACCTCGACTACTTCTCGCCGCGCCCGGCCGCTCGCGAAGCAGCTCATATCGTCTTCACCGGCGTGATGAACTACTTCCCGAACAGCGACGGATGCGTTTGGTTCGTCAACGAGATCCTGCCGCTCGTTCGACGCGAACATCCCACTGCTCGCTTCACGATCATCGGTTCACAGCCGACCCCCGAAGTGACGCAACTGACGAAGATCGACGGCGTGGCCGTCACAGGATTCGTGACGGACACGCGTGATTTCATCGCGCGTGGCGCCGTGTCCGTCGCTCCGCTGCGCATCGCGCGCGGAATCCAAAACAAAGTGCTCGAAGCCATGGCCATGGGATTGCCGGTTGTCGGGACAACTTGCGCGACCCAAGGCGTCGACGGAATGGCTGGTCGCGATTACATCGTGAGCGACGACGCGACGGGATTCGCGCGAGCGGTGAGTTCGCTCCTCGCCGATCCGGACGTTTCCGCGGCACTGGGTTCTCGCGCGCGCTCGTTCGTCGAAGCCAACTACGATTGGGATGTGGTGTTCGAGCCGCTCGACCAGATCATCGAACGCTGTAGATCGTTGCGCGCTCGGTGAGCGGGATTCTCGGGGCGGAGAACTACCCCATTGCCCTATGAATTCATTTCCGTCTTGGGGCGTCCGCGCTTCAGACATGCTCGACGCGCAGTCGAGAAATGCGGGTCGCATTCCAGAACCCGGAACCGAACGCAGCCCACCCTCGATGAGTCACGCACAGATTGCCCGCCAAGCCATCGTCGACCGCAATGTGGAGGTGCGCGCTTACGAGCTGCTGTTCCGACGCGGAACCGAGAATGCGGCCGGCACCTTCGACGGCGACACTGCGACCGCCACGGTTGCGATGAACACTCTGCTCGAGCTCGGACTCTACACCGTTGCAGGCGAGCATCCTGTGTTCGTCAATCTGACGCGCGCGTTCTTCGTCGACGATTTGTACACAGCGCTCCCGCACGAACGCGTCGTGCTCGAAGTCCTCGAGGACATCGAGCCCGACTACGAGTTCATAGCGGCCTTGTCGCGCGCCAAATGCCGCGGCTATCGCCTCGCGCTCGACGACTACGTGCACAGTGAGCACAAGCGCCCCCTGGTCGATTTGGCCGACGTCATCAAGGTCGACGCGGCATTGATGGACGATGACGAGCTCCGGCGACACGTCTCGATTCTTCGTCGGCCTGGGCTGCAGCTCCTGGCTGAGAAGATCGAAACACGCGAGCGATTCAAAGTTGCTTGGGACGCGGGCTACGACCTGTTCCAGGGTTGGTTCTATGCCCAGCCCGATGTCATGAAGCGCAAGAAGCTGGCGGCCAATCGCGCTTCGCTCATGCAGATCTTGGCTGCACTCGAGGATCCGACAGCGGACTTCGAGAAGATCGGCGCGTTAATCCAGCGTGATTTGGCACTCAGTCACAAGCTGCTGCGCTATGTGAACTCGGCGGCACTCTCGCTGGCTCAGCGTGTCGACTCGGTGCGCCATGCCTGTACGTTGCTGGGAATCGATCGCGTGCGGTCGATAGCACGGCTCCTGTTGCTCTCGGAAGTGACCGACAAGCCGCGCGAACTCATGTTGAATGCGCTCAGTCGCGCCCGCCTGTGCCAACTCTTGGCCGGTCGCGGATCCGCCAAGGACGATCAGAAGTACTTCACCGTCGGCTTATTTTCACTACTCGACGTGTACTTGGACACGACGATGGAAACGCTCTTGAAGGAGATGCCGCTCTCGGACGAGATCAAAGCGGCTCTGCTGGAGCACCGCGGGCATGCTGGTTCCGCTCTGGATGTTGCGGTCGCCTGTGAACGCGCCGATTGGAACGGCATCGAGAATTCGAGTCTGTCTCCAGCGGAACTGCAAAAGCTGTACGTCAGTGCGCTCAACTGGACGCTGCAGGTCGAGCAGTCTCTGGTTGGGATGAAGCGCTGATCACGACGGACTCACGAGTGGGTCGGTGATTCACCAATTCGACTTGCTGAGCGACGAAGGTCGAGCGGCCGCATGACGGTCCTCCGTGACCGAGCAACCGCATACGAAGCGATGAAGCGCGTGCCCGGCGGCGTTTTCAGCGCTTCGTCGCCCGACACGCGTCACTGCAATACTTGACTTCGGCCCAGACGCGAACCCACTTCTTGCGCCAACGGAAGGGCCGACCGCACACCGCGCAGACCTTGGTCGGCAGGTCCTTCTTCTTGACTCCGCGCACGCTTCGAAGTGTTTGGTCCGGGGATCGGCCGATGCTCGTTCACGAATTCGGCGTCCAGGGATGAGCCATAGACGTATCGATTGGGGTTCCGCCTACCTACGCTTCGAGTCGGCCGTCGGATGCGAGGATTCGCCCATGACCAGTCTCATCTCAGTGCACGAGCCGGTGTCCGCAGCCGTGCTCGATCTTCCCATCGCGGGCGTGCGCTTGAGCGGGCGAACTCTGCGCGAGGAGCTCCAAGGTTCGGTGTGCCTGCTCGTCTTTCTCCGTCATTTCGGTTGAACGTTTTGCCGCGAACTCGTTCGCGACCTGCGCCGTGCGCGCGGGTGGATCGATGGAATGCCTCGCTCCTTGTTCATCACGATGGGAACAGTAGAGCAGTGCGAGCACTTCTTCGCTCGCTTCGACGACGAAGCCAGAGCGATAGCGGATCCCACTGCGGCCTTGTACGGTGCGTTCGGACTGGAGCGCGCGACACTGAGTCGTTTGCTCGCACCGAATGTGGTCGCTGCGGGGTTGCTCGCGACACTCAAGGGCAATTTCGTCGGCATTCCGGTGGGTGACATCATGCGCATGCCGGGGACTTTCCTCGTCAAAGACGACATCATTCGGTGGAAGTTCATCGGAGAGCACGCTGGCGATCATCCCGACCTCGACGTTGTTGCTCAGCGGGCGAGTGAAATGAGAACAGCATGAAGAAGCGTAGATGGATCTACTTCGTCCTTTCAGCAGTTCTCGTGCTCGTCGTCATCTCGTCCATGCTCAGCTCGTGCGCCACTCGCAACGTCGATCCAACGGGTCGTCGTTTTCCCACTGTGAAGGCTCGATCTCTGAGCGGTGAGTCCCGCGAACTTCCGGGCGATCTAGCCGGCGAACCAGCAATATTGATCATCGGCTACGTCCAAGGCGCGCAGTTCGACATCGATCGGTGGATCATGGGTTTGATGCAGGTGAAGTCCACGGTGCGCATTCTCGAAGTGCCCACCATCGATGGGATCGTGCCCACGCTGATCTCGTCGTGGATCGATTCGGGTATGAAGAGCGGGATCCCTTCCGAAGATTGGCCTGCTGTCGTGACCGTCTATGGAAACGAGGCGTCGCACATCGTCGCTGCAACCGGCAACGAGCAGCCGCGAAATGCGCGCGTCCTCTTGATCGACGCAGAGGGTCGGGTCGTTTGGTTCCACGATCGAGGGTTCTCACCCGCACAGTTGATGGCATTGGATGCGTTGGCGCGCGAGCTCTCGAATTCTTGAAGAGCTTCTTGGTGTAACTCTTGGCGCCGTCGAACTCGCGCATCGGCGCACGCCGTCCCTGGCCTTCGCGCTGTGCAGGCCCGAGTTATGATCGTGTCGTGCCTATGAAACGGACGTCCAGGATCGTGGCTGCCAAGCGACCCACACTCGGCCTTTCCACTGAGGAAAGAGCCGCTTTCCGCGCCGCCAAGCTAACGGCACGCGACGTCGAGGCGTCCGGCGGAGAGGATTTGCATCGACGACTGTGCAGCACCGTTTCACGTGCCCGCTGCGACGAACTCGCGGCGCTGGCCGACTTCCAGCGCTTGGGTTCAGTGGGCCTGGAGACAGCTCGAAATTTCATCGCGTTGGGATTTGCTTGCGTGGCTGATTTGAAGGGCCAGGATCCGCGGGAGCTCCATGCGCGGATGTGCGAACTCACCAAGTCACACCATGACCCCTGTGTCGAGGACGCTTTCCGTTGCGCGATCGCGCAGGTTGAGGATCCAAGTCTCCCGGTCGAACTGCGCGACTGGTGGCACTGGACGAAAGTGCGTGGTCAGCCGATGAGCGCCCGGCCTTGAAGAACTCCCACCTTCTCAGCGCACCAATCCGACGCCGATTCTCAATCCGTCCGTGTATTCGTCGTAGGTGATCAGGCTCTCGCCGTAGCCACTGAACCACTGCAACTGCAAATACATGTCGAAATTGCCGTCGCCGATCGCACGCAGTGGATAGGTCAAATCGAATTGCATGCTGCCATGCTCGCCTGCGGAGCCCAACCGACCCAGCGCCCCTGCTTGAAATCCGTCGGCCCAGCCCGCCGAAATGCGTAGATCGCAGTAGCCGCGAAACTCCTCGATGTCCGTGTTGTTCTCTTGGCCGCTGAAATAGGTATAGAATTTAGGCGCCACTTGCGTCGAGAAGCCCTTGGCATCACCGAAGTGCAGCACCGGACGTATGTACGCCATGTTGATCGAGCGCGAGTCGAGGCCATCCTGCCCGTTCGATTCGTGCTGGACGCCGACCTGCAAACCGACCTGTTCGATGAACGGCAGCTTCAACCAATCCACTTGATCGTTCGACCAAGCCAATTCCGGTTTGTAGTTCGTGTCGGTGAACGGTTTGGATCGACCTTCGATGTCCCACAAGCCAGATTGCGTGTAGCCCAGGAACAGCCCCGCCAGCAAAGGGACCTGTGAGGCCCACGGTCCCTCGGGATTGAAAATCTGGTACTGGAAACTGAATTGGAATTTGACGCCGGGTCTGTCCGTTCCGGCGATGAAGTACATCGGCTCGTAAGGATGAAAGCGTTGCAGAGCCGCTTCAGCGAAACGAAATCCGCCCGGAGCCGGCGCAACGGCTCGAGGATCTCGAGGCGCATTGGAATCCTCATCGTGCTTGGGCGACTTGACTTCGTCCTTGGGATCGACGGCCGCAATGTCGATGACCGTCGGCGCACCCGCCATGCGAACCAGCTGCAGGACGACCCGACCCGATAGCTCGCCCGGCAGATTGAGCTCGTATTCGACGAACACGGTTTCGCCTGCAGCCAGGGAACTCGCGCGCGTCCAATCGCCTTTGCGCGACAACGCGGCCGGCGAGCGACTCAGCGGCGTGACGAGTTCGGCGTCGATCTGCACGGGCGGTGTGAATGCGATGCTCTCCGCGCTGCCGTTGCGGAAGAACGCGCCCACGTCGACACGCGAGCCAGCCTCGACGACGACGGTCGGCGGGGAGAGCGAGATGACGGGGCCGACCTGAGCTTCTTGCGGAGCGATGAACACTGAGATCAAAAGTGCAGCCAGCATGCTGCGTGAGCATATGCGGTGCCGACCGACGTTGGTCCTCGAACTGTGTTTCCGTTTGCTCTGCGCGCGATTCTCCGTCCCGAACGCGACGTTACACTCGAGGCCGGATGTTGAAGCGCCTCGGTCTGTGCGTCGTGCTGATCGCGCTCGTCGTCGTGGGCTTTTGGCCTGCGTTTCGTGCAGAGTTCGTCGCTTGGGACGACGATCGGAACTTCCTTCAAAACATCCACTACCGCGGCTTGGCGTTCGAGAACCTGCGTTGGATGTTCACGACCTTCCACATGGGGCCGTACCAACCGTTCGCGTGGTTGACGCTAGGCTTCGATCACACGCTCTTCGGAATGGATCCGCGCGGCTATCACGCGATGAACGTGGCGTGGCACGCAGCGACCGTCGTCCTGTTCTTCTTCTTGGCGCGCGTGCTGCTCGAGAGTGCGCGCCCGTCATGGGGCGAGCGAATGCGCGATGGGCTCGCGTTCGTGGCAGCCCTCGCGTTCGGGTTACATCCCCTGCGCGTCGAGTCGGTTGCGTGGGTCACCGAACGACGCGATGTCGTGTCGGGCGCATTCTGCGTCGCGACGGCTCTCGCTTGGATCGTTTACGCGCGTAGTTCGGATCGCCGAGGGCGCAAGTACGCGACAGCTCTGACACTGTTCGCGTGTGCGCTCCTCTCGAAGGCCAGCGTCGTCACGCTGCCGATCGTTTTCTTCGTGCTCGATGTGTGGCCGTTGAAACGATGGGCCGGTGATCACAAGCGCCTGGTACTCGAGAAGTTGCCCTTCCTCGCGCTGTCGGGGATCTTCTCGATCATCGCGATCGTAGGTCAGAGTTCCACCGGCACTGCGCTGCGAGCGCTCGCCGATCACGGCCTCGGCCGCCGTGTGGCCCAAGCGTCCTACGCTGCTGTGTTCCAGACAGGAAAGACGCTGTTTCCTGCTGATTTGAGCCCGATTTACGACATGCCGAGCCCGTTCGTCGCGACGGAAGCGCGCTTCTTGATCGCGATCACGATCGTCGTCGCCGCAAGCACTCTCGCATTCTTCCTGCGCCGCTCATGGCCCGCCGCGAGCTGGAGTTGGTTCGCCTTCCTCGTGCTGCTCGCGCCCGTCAGCGGCCTCGTATCGACCGGACCACAGCTCGTCGCCGATCGCTACAGCTATCTCGCGTGCATGCCCTTCGCTCTTCTCTTCGCTGGCTCGATCGGGTTGGCGATCGAGACGAAAAGTGCACGCATCCCGGGCATCGCGATCGCGATCGTTGCATGCTCGATGCTCGTGTTCGCATCGCGTAGTCAAACGCAACACTGGCGCTCGTCGATGACGCTGTGGGAGCGTGCGTATGCCGTCGATCCGCAGAGCGCCGTCGCGTGCGATCACTTGGGAAACGTTCGCGTCGAGCAGAGCCAAGCGCCGGGAGTGGACGTACCGACGCGACTGCGCTTGCTCGACGAAGCGATCGCGTTGTACGTTCGAGCACAAGAATTGGCGCCGCACCCCAATCACTTTTTCAACATCGGCGGTGCCTTGATCGAGTACTCGGCGCTCGTCCCCGAGCGACGCACTCAGGAGCTCGAGCTCGCCGCACAGACCATGAAACAAGGTCTGGACTTCGCCGCGGAAACGACCGGCGTCGAACCCAAGTGGCGCGTCATGTTCGCGTCGGCACTCGTCGAGCTGAAGCGTCACGACGAAGCGCGCTTCGAGCTCGATCGAGTCTTGCGCGACGATCCCGATCACATAGCGGCGCTGCAGTGGTCCGCGCGTGTCGCGTTCGAAACGCAGCGCGTCGAAGAAGGTCTGGCCATGCTGCGTCGCACGACCGAGCTCGACCCTGAGAATCCGCGCGTGTGGTCGATTTTGGCCGCGATGTGCGCTGAATTGGGCCGCGCGGGAGAGGCCGAATCCGTTCGCCGGCGGGCTCAGGACTTGCGGTCTCGCTGAGCCGAAGGAGTGCGCTACTTGCCAGCTGGGACCGGAGGAGCGCTCGCCCATTCGACCCAGACGTCGTCGAACCCCTGCGGAGTGAGCTCGAAGATCTCCTTCAGTAGTTTGCGTTGCAGGCCGGGCATATCGGCGCCGCTCTGCAGCCCTTGCGCATCCAGCTGCCCCTTCAGTCCGCCCAGAAACTTCGCCAGATCACTCGGCCGCTTCTCGATCAAATAGCGCGTCATCGACCAGCTCGTGTACAGCGCGCGCGGCTCGAGTTCGCCCACTTCGCGGATCCGCATCAGCTCGGACATCTTCTCGTGGTCGCCGCCCGCGATCATCTTGCGCACCTCAGCGGACCAATCTGCGGGATGCCTGCGGTCGTTGAAGGTCCCCTCTTCGCCTTCGTTCGTCGTGGATCTCGGCTCGATTTCCTTTTCCATCGCGAGCGCTAGCCCCTCGTCGATCCACGTCGGCGGTTCGTACGAGAAATGCTTGTAGGCGCTGAAAAACAAGTGGCTCAGGTTGTGAACGATGTGCGGGAACAGCCAACGGTCCTTCTTGAACTCGTCCTCGCACGGGATCGACACGAGCATCTTGTGCACGTTCGGAAAGTGCCAGCGTAACGCGCCGCTCACCGACGCTCCTGCGAACTCCTTCGTGAACAGGTTGTGCCCTGCTCGGGCGCTGTGCAGGACGACCTCGAACTTGTCCTTTTCACCGAGGAATCGCCCGTCTCCCATGTACGGACCTTTCGCCGTCCGTGACTCGGGAAAATCAGCGTCTTTCACATCGAGCAGCGTTTGGAAGCGGACGTAGAACGCTTCGCTCTTCATGGCGATCAGGTGTAAGCGCAGCCACGGGTCGAGCGTGCGAGGCTTCATGGGCACACTCGGCAACACGGCGCGCAACTGATCGAGCTCGGCGCGCACGCGTCCTTGATCGGCCAGTTCGACGTCGATCGCCGGAAGTGAAGACGCGAAGCGCATGTGCGCCGTTTCAAGTGTGACCCATTGAGACGCCGGTACCTTCCCGGGCAACTCCACACTCGTCCATGGCCCGATGGGCATGGGTCCGTGTGTGACGACTCCGGCCCGCTTCATCGTCTCGCCGTCGTTCTTGCACCACGGGCACACGTCGGACTTCGGCTTCTGTGCAGCCGAACTCGGCGCGCTCGACACGATTGCAGCGATCAAGAAGAGTCCTGCGATCTGCATGCGTCGAGCGTACTACCGGACCGCGCGGACCGCGACAGCGCCCCGAACGAGAGTGCGATTCCGTGGTATTTGGGCTGCACTTCTCCGATGCTCTGCGACGACATGGACGCCGAGCAAACGCTCAACAACACGCGCATCGAAGAGCGCCACTGGTGGTTCGCTGCACGGCGCAAGATCGTTCGCGATGTCTTGCGCGATCTCGTTCCCGCGTCGAAAGACGCCTTGATCATCGACATCGGCTGCGGAACGGGAGGCAATTCGGGTGCACTCTCGGACGAGTACCGCTGCGTCGGCATCGACTCGTCCAAGGAAGCCGTCGACTTCGCGACGACTCGCCATCCGCACGCGCATTTCATACGCGGCGAGGTTCCGCGAGATCTGGGCCCGCTCGTTCGCGAGGCGCGGGCGTTCTTCCTCATGGACGTGCTCGAGCACGTCGCCGACGACTTTCAGTTGTTCTCGCGCATCGCGGCAGAGGCTTCGCCTGGTGCAATTTTCGTGATCACCACGCCCGCACACGAATCGCTTTGGAGCGCACACGATGTGGCGAGCAAGCACTACCGACGCTACTCGGAAGATCGGCTGAAGCGTTTGTGGAGCGGCCTCCCGATCACGCAATTGCTCTTCTCTCCGTACAACGCGCGCCTCTTGCCAGTGGTGCGTGTCGCGCGTTCGCTGAACAACGCGCTCGGCCGCACGAGTGGTGACGCGGGCACGGACATGCGCGTCCCGAGTGCCCCCCTCAATTCCGTGTTGCGAGCTGTTTTCGCGGGAGAATCCACGTTCTTGCGACGATCGCTGCGCGACGGCGGTGGTCCGGCTTTCCCCGACGGTGTCAGTTACTTCGCAGTACTACGTCGCGAACGGGGCGAACTCGCGCCCCGTACGAAGCCGCGCGACGTCGCCTCCGACCTCCACGATCCGAATCGCAGCGCGTGAGCTGCGCGCCGCGGCGTCACTCGGCAAGGCCCGGGCCGAAGCACAGAGCGACGAAGAGCACGACGAGGACGAGCAACAAGAGCATCCACCAGCGCTTCAATTGTCGCTGCGCTTACTTCAACGTACTCGTGAAGTGGTATGTACCCGCCGGCACTTCGATCGATGCGATACCGCCTTCGACGCTCCACACTTGCAACCCGCCCACCGCGTCGACTTGGCTCTCGCCTTCCTTGATTTTCGCGCGATCGACTGCGGGCAGTGCGAGCGTCGCGGTCGTGTTGGGAGGAATGGTGCAGTCGTAGACGAGGACATCGCCCTCGCGTTTCCACGAGACGGAGAGTCGCCCTGCGATCGATTCGTGCGCGCACTTCGCCCACGTCAAACCCTCGATTTTCGGGCTTAATTTCACGTGTTCGAAGGCTCGCGGCCCTTCTGCCGAGTTGCGCGTCGGGCCGTCGAGGATCGGCTCCAAAATCACCGGTCCGTAAGCCAAGTGACGGTCTTCGAGCTCAATGCCGCCGATCGTGCGCACCATCCATTCACCGATCGAACCGAACGCAACGCTGTCGAGCGAGTTCTCGCTCGCTTCGTGGAAACCGCGGCCTTCGACGTATCCATCCCAACGCTCCCACACCGTCGTTGCGCCGCGATCGATCGCGTAGCCCCAAGAGGGCAGCTCACGCCGCGTCGCGAGCTTCAGCGCCAAGTCGTGGCGACCGTGACGCGACAACGCCAAGAGCAAGCGGTGCGAAGTTGCGGCGCCGGTCGTCAATACACCGCCGGATTCCTGAACTTTGCGCACGAGGCTCTCGACCGCTCGCGCTTCGGCGTCGCGGTCCTCGGCGAAGAGATCGAAATCCAGCGCAAGCGCATAGGCTGCTTGCGCATCACCGCGCAAACGTCCTGTCGGTTCGACGAATTCTTTCACGAAGGCGGCGCGAGCTTCGAGAGCGAGCTTCGACAGCCGCTCCGCGTCCTTCGTCTTCGCGCACGCGAACGCAGATTTCGCAGCGATTTCGCAGGTGCGCGCGAAAGTCGCCGTCGCGAACAGGTCCTTCCGCACGGAGTCGGATTCCTGCGCTCGTGACGCATGCATCAGCGTCGAGGCATCGTTCCAATCGCCCAGGTCTTCGCCGCGCGCTTCCTTCCACACCAGCGAGGGGTTCTTCGATCGAACCCAGTCGATCCACTTCATCGTCGCGGGCAAGCTCGCGTCCAATACGCGGCGATCGTGATAATGCAGGTACATTTCCCAAGGCAGCGTCACGGCTCCGTCGGCGAACCCAGGAGTGGCTCGTGCGCGCTCCAACTTCGCGAACGGATTCGGCGCGAAGTCGCTGAAGCGACCGTCCTCGGATTGCGCACCGCGCACGTCGACCAGCCACTGTGCATACGTGGATGACAAGTCCGCTTGGAACATCGCCGTGTGCGCGAAATTTGCGGCGCCGCCGAGCCACCCCAAACGATCGTCCCGTACCAGTCCATTCGTAGGAATGCCGACCATGTTGTTGCGGCGTGTCCATTCGATGTTGCGCCACAACTGAGTGAGGATTGGATCCGAGCACTCGAAGGCCCCTACTTGCCGCACGTCGCTCGTGATGGGAATCGCAGTGATCAAACCCAGCGTGGCCGGCGGGATGTTCCCCGAGATTTCGACGTAGCGGAACCCGTGGATCGTGAAGGACGGGATCAGCTCACCCTTCAAACCGGCCCGCAAAGTCATGCGATCCACTGGCCTGGCACGCCGCGCGTTGCCGGCGAAAACGCGGCCGTTCGCGTCGAGCGCTTCACCGTACTTCAGTTGAATGGTTCCCTGATCCTTCTGGTCGGCGTTCACGCACGCGACCCCAGACATCACCTGGCCGAAGTCGTATACGAACGTGCGCGTCGCAAGCTCCTTCAATGAAACAGCCGGGACAGGATTGCCTTGGCGTATCGGATCGGCGACACGAGCGAACAGCGACGGACCTTCCTTGACCGCGGTCACGTTCTTCCAGCCTTGGTCGACGAAATTGTTCGTGTCCCAGCCACGTTGATCGCTGACCCAGTCGATGTTCTCGCCGTCGATCAGGTCAGAGCTGCGAATCGGCCCGGCTTGAGACCACTTCCACGACGCATCCGAATTCATGAATGTGGTCGGACCCGTGCTCGGCTCGATGCGCAACTGAGCGATGAAGCGCGGAGTGGCGCCATATCGACCGCGTTCCGGCGGCGCATCGTCGGCGATCGGATCGCCCAGCCTTCCTGCATACCATCCGTCGGCCAACAAGACGGCCATCAGATTGTCGCCTTGAACGAGGAATGGAGTGACGTCGTACATGGCATAAGGCACG
Organism: Planctomycetota bacterium; assembly: GCA_034440255.1. GTDB lineage: Bacteria > Planctomycetota > UBA1135 > UBA1135 > JAEUIA01. The sequence continues at coordinate 22,236 of JAWXBU010000157.1, forward strand.
CGTTTCGAATAATCGGTCCAGCCGGGGGCGAAGCTCTCGTTCACGATGCGCTGACCGTTGATTCTGATCTCGAAAAGCCCTTGGGCAGAGGTGACGAGATGAGCACGTTTGGGCGTATTCGAGACCACGAAGGGCTTGCGCAGCATCGTCACGGGTTTGATCTCGGCAACCACGGCACGGCCCGGAAGGAGAACCTTGTCGTTCAGGCCCTGAACGGACCAACCGCCGTCCTCCATCGAGTTGCTCGCTGAAGCCTCTCCGACCGTGGCGACGTTGTTCATTCCGTCGCGTACTTCCATTTCGCCGATCGCGAAAGCGAAGCCTTTGTCGCCGTCCGCCTGCATTTTCTCGATCACGATGCGCACGTATCGAATTGAGAAACGCGTGCACGGAATCACGACCGGATCGACGCCGGGATTCGGCGTGTCGTTGACCATTGCATCACCGACGCGCATGAATTTGGCGTCGAAGGATGGAGTTCCGTCGACGTACGCGCGAAAGCGCAAAGGAAACAGGACGCCGGGTTTGGTCGGATCGCCGTCGGGGCGTGCGGGGTGGATGACGATATTGTCGAAGATCAGGTTCGAACCGAGGTCGATCTGAATGTATTCGAAGTCATCTGCTTTGGCGGCGTTCTTGCTGCGATAACCCAGAAAGCCCCCCTGGGGGTGAGCTGTGTTCTTCTCGCTGAAAATCCATGACGCTTGCCAATCAGCGGCACGCATCGGTCCCATCGTGAACGAAGCGGGTGCGCTCCACGGCGAAGGCTGGCCCGCCAAATCCCATGTGCGCACGATCCAGTGGTACGTTTGCCACGGAACCAGTTCTCGCCCTCCGTAAATGACTTGATTCGTGTCGCGCACACCGAGTTTCGTGCTCCACGTGTCACCCGTTTCTTTGTCGAGCAGGTCGCGGCTCTCGCTCACCAAGATCTGATAAGCGGACTGCTGAGCGCCGCGGCGAGGATCGTCGAGCTCCCACGAGAAACGCGGCGCAGCGACATCGATGCCGATGGGATTCGCCCTGAGCTCGACGCGCAAGTTCTTCGGCGGTCGAGCTCCTTCGCTCTGGGCTGCGACCGAGACGGTGACCAAAACGATCGAGAGGAGAGCGCTGAGGAACGAGCGGATCGACATCGGCAAGAAACTCGGGTGGGGATGGATGGAAATCGACGGACGAGCGCACCAGTATAGGCGCCGCTTTCGCGAAAGACTGCGCGCCTCCCCGTGAACTCCACTCAAGCGACCTGGGTCGAGGTATCGCGCTCGCCCGACCGGCGCGTGTGTCGCAACCACGGGCTCGTGCTGCAAGCGATGGAGATTCCGCACGGGATTCTCGAGGTCGATCGCTCGTACGTGGTCGTGGCTCGATCGGATCTGGCCGACAAAGCGCGCGAAGAATTGTTGCGCTACGAGCGCGAGAACCTCGGTTGGCCGCCGCGCGAAATCGCTTCGCGCCCGATCAGCCAAGGCATCCACGCGGCGATCGTCTTCGGCGGAGTGATGGTGTTCGCGTACGTGTTGCAGCACCAAGAGCGTTATGGGCTCGATTGGAGTGCGCTCGGGCGAGCCGACGCTGGCTTGATTCGCGGCGGCGAATGGTGGCGCACGATCACGGCACTCTCGCTTCACGTCGATCTGCCACACCTCGCTGGCAATATCGTTTTCGGAGCCGTATTCAGCGTGATTCTGGCGCAGAGCATCGGCGTCGGTCTCGCGTGGTGGGGCTTTCTCGTCACCGGTGCGCTGGGCAATCTGATCAACGCGTGGTTCCAGGCACCGACGCATTTGTCGATGGGCGCCTCGACGGCCGTGTTCGGTGCACTCGGCGTGCAAGTGGCGTTCGAATGGATGCGGCGGCATGAACTGTCTTATCGCGGTTGGCGTCGTTGGGCGCCGCTCGTCATGGGCGTGGCATTGCTCGGCTGGCTGGGAACGGGGGGAGCCTCGATCGAAGATCCGCAAACGTTCACAGGCACGTTGCAGAAGGTCGACGTGATGGCGCACGTGTTCGGATTCGCCGTCGGAGCGCTGATCGGTTTCGCATTGGGACGTCGTCGCGATGCCTTGCGCCTGAAGACGAGCACGCAGGCGATCGTCACCGTTTCGGCACTGTTCGCACTCGTCGCTGCGTGGGCGGTCGCGATCGTATCTGGCCGCTGAGCCACGCTTTCAGCCTGTTTTTCGAGACTGCGACAACGGATGTCGCGTCGATGAAGGCATGATCGACGTCCTCCATGCGATCCGATGGCGCACCGAATACGCGAGTGAATCCCCTCGCGCGACTCGTCGACTTACGACCCGGCGAGGGCGTCACAGCTGCGCTGGCGATGCTCTATTTCTTCTGTTTGCTGGCGGGCTACTTCGTTCTGCGCCCGGTGCGAGAGTCGCTCGGTCTCCTGGGAGGTGCGGACCGGTTACCGTTGCTCTTCACGGGGAGCTTGGTCGCGATGGTCGTGGTGACTCCGATCTTTGCCTGGATGGTGACGCGTTTCCGACGGCGCATTTTCATCCCCAGCGTGTATGCGATCTCGATCGCGTGCTTGGCGCTCTTTTGGATCGCGTTCCGATTCGCGAACCCGGAGCGCGAGACGGCCCTCGCTTACGTGTTCTACGTTTTCGTCAGCGTCTTCAATCTGTTCATCGTGTCCGTGTTCTGGGGTTTCATGGCCGACATCTGGAGGCTCGACCAGGCAAAACGCCTGTTCGGCTTCATTGGTGCAGCTGGAACGCTCGGTGCGATCGTGGGCGGTCAGATGACTCGTTCCTTCGTGACCGCGGTCGGCACCGTGAACATGCTCCTCGTCTCGATCGCCTTCATGACAGCAGCCCTGCTGTGCGTGGTCGCATTGATGCGCGTTCATGCGATCGATTCCAAGTCCGAGGCGGTCGAACGTTTCGACGGAGACGTGTGGCGGGGAATGAGGCTCGTCGCGAGTACGCCCTATCTGCGTGCTGTCGCCGCGTACGTTTTCCTGCACGGATTGATCGGCACTTACCTCTACATGCAACAGGGCCAGATCGTCGAGGCGTCGATCGCATCACGCGACGAGCGCACGGCTTTGTTCGCGCTCATCGACACGGTCGCGAATGCGTTGACGCTGTTCGTTCAGTTGTTCCTGACGAGTCGTTTGATCCGGTGGTTCGGCGTGACGTTCGCGCTGGTCTCTCAACCGGCGATCGCGTTCCTCGGTTGGATCGTTCTCGCGCTGGCAATGTTCCAAAGCGCGCGACTGGCGGCGTCCGGCTTTTCGCCGGGAGGACTCGTGCCCGAACTCGCCGTTCTCGTCGGGTTCCAAGTGCTCTTGCGTGCCAGCAATTACGCGACGGTTCGTCCGGCGCGCGAAGCGTTGTTCACCGTCGTCGAGCGCGAAGTGAAGTACAAATCGAAGAGCTTCATCGACACATTCGTCTATCGCTTCGGCGACGGAGTCGGCGCGTGGACTTACTTGGGGATGCTCGGAATCGGCGCCGCCTTGCCGGTGATTTCCGTCGCGGTCGTCCCACTTGCGGGTGCGTGGATCGGCGTCGGAGCGGTGCTCGGTCGCAGACAACGCGCCCTCTCGAACGAGAGCTGAATCAGGGCGGCGGCCCTCAACGAGACAGCGTGGGAAACCACGCGATCGCGTCGAAGTCGACTAGGACTTCGTGATCCCAAGGCGTTTCCGACGCCGCGCCGCACACGTCATCCGCACTGCGCAAAGAGCGATGCTCGGCGAACCATGCCGTCACGTTCGCGTCCGCGGGCTTCACGCGCAGATCGAGGATCCAGGCTGCATCGCCGCTCGCGTGTGCGAACGCGCGCTCGAGCGGGCCGGCGTCGGCGAGCGAGATCTTCAACGCGCGTGGAATGCGTTTCGTCGTCGCGTTCGGATCGAGCGCGAGGAATTCCGCTGATCCGCACGCGGTCGCTACGGCGACGAAGGGCTCTCCACCGAGGCCCTTGAATTGCGCGGCGAACGAATCGGCGTCGCTCGCACGCGCGAGATCGCGCAGACCGACGAAGGCGAACAATCGTCCTGTTTCAGGCCTGTTTTTGAGCGCGACGAGCGCGTTCTCGGCCATGATCCGGCCGCGGGGATCGTGCTCGCCGTTGTCGCGTTCGAAACGCATCACTTCCTCGTACTGCGACAATCCGATCAGCAGACGAGAGTGACCCGCGAACTCGGCGGCCGAAGACTTGGTCGTGTACTGCGCTTCTGCGTCGCGAAAGAGTCCGAGGGTTTCTTCGAGTGCCAAGCGCAAGACGACGCGCTGATTGTCATCGAGTTGGAAGTAGGCCGCTTCCCCATTGCGTCCATCCACCGACAGCGGGCGAAGCGCGTGCTCGGCGCGTGGCAACGCATCGGGATCCACTTTGGAGATGTAACTCAGTACCTCCGTACACGCCGCGCGCGGATCGCCGGTCGCGATGCCGACGAGCTTCGGTTTGGCTTCCCGCTTCGAAAGATCGGTGAGCCACGTACGCGCAGCGGAGACGTTCCAACCGAAGGCATGGCAATCCGCCAGCAATTTGTCGACGTCACCGACTCCGGTTCGCACCCAACGCTCGAGTTCTTCGCCTTCGCGGTATCCGCAGTCGAGCGCAAGCACGTCGTTCGCTGTCGCGCATGCGGCGATCGTGCCTTCGAAGCGCGCGAGTTCCGCGGTGCCGGCGAAGGCTCGGCCCACCATCACGACCCGCGCACTCGCTTCGCCAACCGGCCTCGCGACGATTTCCTGCGGTGAAACAGCGTGTTTCTTCGCTTCAGCGAACCAGTCGACGACCGGCTTCGGAGTGTCTTCGAATACGGTGATCGCAAGCAGCGCGAGTGCGAAGTGAACGACCTTCATGGCGATCCTTCTCAACGCGGCAACGACCCGCGCAGGTGCAAGATTTCGAAACGCAACTGAGCGCCCTTCGCGATCAACATCTCGGCCGTTGGCGCGTCGTTCTCGATCACGAGTTGAAGCCAGTTGGACTTCGGAGGAGCGTGGCTCTCCAACACGTCGAGCAACGGCCGCACCAGTTCGACGCTCTGCACGCGGAACGGGAACGCACCCGGGAAAGCCGGATCGAAGCGTGCGAACGCGATCGGCTCTTCGCGCGGGTCGACCAGCTGTGCGAGCACATGGCCCTCGAACGATCGCAGGCGCGCGACCATGCCGTCGGGCAACTGGAAAGCTCTCTCGACAGCCGGGTCGTGACGCGCCTCGACGTCGCTCGCGCAAGCGAGATGAGTGCGCTTCGGCAAAGCCTGTTTTCGGCTCCATTCGAAGCGCATCACCATCGTCGAGTACTCCGCGCGCATACCGACCGATTCGTACAGGTGGATCGCTGACGCGTTGTCCGATCGCACGTTGAGCTCCCACTCGCTCGCACCGCGCTCGCGTAAGTTCGCTGCGATCCTGTCCATCACGGAGCGACCTACGCCGCGGCCGCGCTGGCTCTGCGCAACGACGACGTGACGAATGTAGCCACGCTCGCCGTAGGGCTCGACGAACGCGTACGCGACCTTCGCGCCGTTCTCTTCGAGGAAGAACGTGTGCGGCATCATCTCAGTGCACCAGCGCGCCGGATCCGGGATCGGATCGTCGTGCCCCAGCTCGACGAAGAAGCGCGCGAATTCGGCGTGATCCTCCGGTCGTGCGGTGCACATCGTGAGCTCTGACTTCATCGCGCCAGAGAAGATAGCGACGAACGGGGGTTCCGACTCCCACTCGATCCAGTACGATTCCGCGCCCGACCGATCCGAAGTCCCCCCCCCGCAGAGAATCGCATGGCTTCTACGCCCGAAATGGCTGCTCCGTCCGACGAACGAACGATCCTCGGCCATCCGCGAGGACTGTTCGTTCTGTTCTTCGCCGAGCTGTGGGAGCGCTTCTGCTACTACGGCATGCGGGCACTGCTCGTCTTCCATCTCATCGGCATCTTCCAGAAGTCGAGTGCCGATGCAGCAGTCGTCTACGGTGCTTACACCGCGCTCGTTTACGCACTGGGTGTGTTCGGTGGCTACGTAGCAGACCGACTGCTCGGCTATAGGCGGTCGATCATGCTCGGTGGCACGATCATGGCGGTTGGATGTTTCACGCTGCTCTCGCACGACGAGACGACGTTCATGATCGGGCTCGCGACGATCATCGTCGGCAACGGCCTCTTCAAGCCGAACATCTCGACGCTCGTCGGGAAGCTGTACAAACAGGGTGATCCGCGGCGTGACAGTGGCTTCACGATCTTCTACATGGGGATCAACTTGGGCGCGTTCTTGGCCCCGATTTTCTGCGCGCGCATTTCGCGTTGGATGAGCGAACTGATCGATCCTGTGACTGCGCTTACAGTGCCGGATTACCGGTACGGATTCATGCTGGCTGGCATCGGGATGGTTCTCGGAATCGTGGTGTTCGGATTCGGAGGCAACACCCTGAAGGGGAAGGGTGAAGCGCCGCCCGAGCGCAAAGGTATAAGTACGCTGCTTGCAGTGTTTCTGGGCTGCGTGGCGACCGTACCGCTGATGTACGCGCTGTTGCGTCGCAAAAACGAAGTCGGCATCGCACTCGGAATCCTCGGAGCCGGCATCGCGCTGTACCTGTTTTTCTTCGCCCTCAAGAGTGACAAGGTCACGAAAGAGCGGATCTTCGCGCTGCTCATCCTCCTGTTGTGCAACGTCGCCTTTTGGGCCAGCTTCGAACAGGCCGGTAACTCGCTGAACATCTTCGCGGCCAACCACATTCAGCATCTCCACATCGCAGCGTTCGACTGGACGATGCTGCCCGAGGACTTCCAGTCGGTGAATGCGATCTTGATCGTTTTGCTCGGGCCGGTTTTCGCGTTGATGTGGGTGAAGCTCGACAAGGTGGGAGCGAATCCCTCGATCCCTGCGAAGTTCGGGCTGGCGCTCATCCAGGTTGGACTCGGATTCGGATTGCTCTTGCTCGGCATGCAGACCGCCGACCAAGCGGGAACGATCCCGTGGTCATGGCTCGCCGGGCTGTACTTGATCCACACCACTGGTGAGCTGTGCCTGTCGCCCGTCGGTTTGTCGATGGTCACGAAGCTCGCGCCCGAAAAGATGACGGGCATGGTCATGGGCGCTTGGTTCGTCTCGATCGCATGCGCCAATTACGGAGCCGGCTTGTTCTCGAAGATCGCAGGCAGCGTCGAGATCGCCGATGACGCGAAGGGTCCGACGGCTCTCGCGGGGTACGTCGAAGCTTTCACTCCGATCCTCTACATGGCTGTCGCTGTGGGCGTGGCACTGTTCATCGCGTCGCGCGCTGTCAACAAGTTGATGCACGGAGTGAAGTGATGAACACGACGACCTACTCGGAACACGTCGCCACGCGACAGCGCACCACCGAGAGTGCTCTCGCGGTGGCGGGTTTCGATGCGGTCGTCATTCAGAGCGGTTCGCCGTTCACTTACTTCGTCGACGACATGGACGCGCCGTTCCATCCGACGCCGCACTTCGCGCATTGGACTCCGCTCGAAGGGCCGCTGCATCTGTTGCACGTTCGAGCTGGCCAGAAGCCGCGTCTCGTGCGCGTCGCGCCCGAGGATTATTGGTACGAGCAAGCGGCGCTCGGCACTCCGTTCTGGTTGTCGGAGTTCGACGTCGTCAACGTCACCAGCGCCGAAAACGCCTGGAAAGAGCTGACAATCGGCGCTCGCACGGCATACGTCGGTGACCTGCCCGCGCAAGCGACGCGCGCCGGTATCGCGACCGAGGCGCAGAATCCGGACGCGCTCGTGAAGCGTCTCGACTGGGAGCGCAGCCGGAAATCGGCGTACGAAGTGTCGTGCATCGAGGAAGCGCAGAAGCTCGGCGCTCGCGGTCATCTCGCTGCGCGCGGGACATTTCTCGAAGGCGGCAGTGAGCTCGACATCCACCACGCTTTCGTCACCGCGGTCGGCTGCACCGACGACGACCTGCCCTACCCGACGATCGTCGCGCTCGACGAGAAGGGCGCGATCCTCCACTACCACAAGAAGCGCACGACGAAGAATGGCCGCGTGTTGCTCGCCGACTGCGGTGCGCAAGTCCACCGGTATGCGTCGGACATCACACGCACGTGGACGACGAAGAAGGCGGATCCGGATTTCTCAGGCCTCGTGACGGCGCTCGACCAGATCCAACGCGACTTGTGCGCGCTGGTGAAGCCGGGATTGGCCTATCTCACTTTGCATCACACGGCTCACGTGAAGATCGCCGACCTGTTGCATGCAACCGGTTTGATCCGTGCGCGCGGCGAAGACGCCGTGAAGCTCGGGCTGACTCATCCGTTTTTTCCGCACGGACTCGGACACTTCCTCGGGCTGCAAGTCCACGACGTGTCCGGTCGTCAAACGGCGCCTGAGGGTGGATCGACTCCGCCGCCGAAGCATTATCCATTCTTGCGCACGACGCGCACGATCGAAGAAGGCCAAGTGTTCACTGTCGAACCAGGCATCTACTTCGTCGAGATGCTGCTGCGTCCGCATCGTGCCGGCCCGCTCGCGGATATGTTCGCGTGGTCGAAGATCGACGCGCTCGCTGGCCACGGCGGCATCCGCATCGAAGACAACGTGCTCGTCACGCGCGACGGCCATCGCAATCTGACGCGTTCCGCGCTGCACGCCTGATCGACTGCGACAGCTGCTTCGCGTGCAGACGCAGCCCTGTTTCGGGGCCCGCGGTGTCGATCCGGAGCCTTGGCACTGCACCCGGTGCAGACACCCACCTGCTATAAATCCGAGTTCGCGAAGCGCTCGATGACCGCATCAGCGCCGTAGAAGTTTAAAGCAAGCAGACAGGAGACCCCATGAAGTTCCGTACCGTTTTCATCGCATCTGCGCTCATCCTCGGTGGCGCACTGGCGACTCATGCGCTCACGATTCGAGCGCAAGGCGACATGGAGAAGGTCATGAAATTGGTCGAGCCAGGCGAAGCTCACCAACTGTTCGCCGACAAAGTCGGCAAGTGGAACTTGAAGGTCAAACTGACTTCGCCGGGCGCGCCCGAAGGAGAATCCGACGCGACCAGCGAGATGAAGTGGGTCTTGGACGGGCGCTTCGTCGAGGAGAACTTCAACGGCAGCATCGCCGGTCAGGGCGTCACGGGTCTCGGCTACACGGGCTACGACAACATGAAGCAAAAGTACGTCGGCACGTGGATGGACAACACGACCACCGGGATCGTCAGCTTGGAAGGCGCTTACGACGCTGCGACGAAAACGTTCACGTACACGGGCGAGATGCAGGATCCGGTGCAAGGCAAGTACGTGAAAATGCGCTCGACCGAAAAGGTGGTCGACAAGGACCACATGGTGATGTCGACGTACTCACCGGGTCCCGACGGCAAGGAAATGCGGATGATGGAGGTCAGTTACACGCGCGCGAAGTGAAGCGCTGATTCTTCGACTTCCGCCTGCGGTCGAGTGCGCTCCGGTCACAGACCAGAAGTGCACGACGAGCGGGAGGAATCGTTTTCCAACTCCGCGCTCAAGGTGAGACACGCGGTGCGCCGATCCGAACTCGATCCATGCGCTCGAAGCGCGTGGTCGAGGAGGCAAATTGAACGAGTGGATGAGGCATTGCGCCGGCCTGGGGATCGCCGGCGCTTCTGTGTTCGCGTTCGGATGCGCGAACCGTTCTGAGAACGTCGTCACGAGCAAGATCGAGACGTCGCGCATCGTCGAGAATTCGAAGATCGATTTCTCGGCTCAACCGTCGCATGCGGAGCGCTTTGGACTCGTCGCGAGTACGCGTCCGACGCATGATCCGCACGCGCCCGACGCCGACGACTCGAAGTCGCAATTCACATGGAACACGCCGGGCGGTTGGAGCGAATTGCCGTCGTCGTCGATGCGCGTCGCCAACTTTCGCCCTGCGGGTGACGAGCGCGCAGAGTGCTATCTGACGATGCTCGCCGGCGAAGCGGGTGGACTGACCGCGAACATCAACCGCTGGCGCTCGCAGTTGTCGCTGGGTGGTGTGTCAGCCGCAGATGTCGAGCAACTGCCGCGCGTCGATTTCTTCGGCCGCAAAGCCGTGGTCGTCGAAGCTACCGGCACGTGGACGGGCATGAGCGGCGGCGATTCGAAATCGGCTTGGGCGCTGCTCGCGCTCGCGCTCGTCGAACCGGGTGGATCCGTTTTCTTGAAGATGACCGGCCCGAAGAACACGGTCGCTTCACAACGTGAAGCATTTCTCGCGCTGGCTGCTTCGTTTGGTGCGCCCGGACAGCCCGCAGCCAAAGTGGACGATACTGCAGGCGGATTCGCGTTCGAATTGCCGAACGCTTGGCGCCGCGGTCCCCCAAAGAACTCGCGCGCCCTTTCGTTCTGGGCGGGCGAAGGCGAAGTCGTCGAATGCTACGTCACAGTCCTCGGCGGAACGGCCGGCGGAGAACTCGCGAACGTGAATCGTTGGCGTACGCAACTCGGGATCGCGTCAGTCGACGAAGCTGCGATCGGTGTGCTCGATCCGTTCACCATGCTTGGTCGGCCAGCCCACGTCGTCGAGCTCGTCGGCGAAACGTCGGCCATCTTCGGAGTGACGTGCATGGGCGAGGACAAATCCGTGTTCGTCAAGATGACGGGCCCCGTCGAGCTCGTGCGCAAGCAACGCTCGGCGATGCTCGCGTTCGCCTCGTCGTTGAAAGAGACCCCTACGCGATGAAGCGCTTTGCTCGATGCCTGCTGGCGGTGTTCTCGTCGCTCGGGACGAGCTGCATCCTGCTCGTTCTGTTGGGCCTCCTGACTTGGCTCGGCACACTCGAACAAACGCGGACGGGCTTGTTCGAAGTGCAGCGCAAGTACTTCGAATCGTTCTTCCTAGTGCATCGCTTCGGATCGATCCCGATCCCGCTGCCGGGCGCGAACCTCGTGATGTGCTTGCTCGCAGTCAATCTGTTCGTCGGCGGGCTCGTGCGCATTCGCAAGAGCTGGGCGACGTTCGGCATCATCGTCGCGCACGTCGGCATCGCGATGTTGCTCGCCTCTGCGCTCGTCAAGTACGAGTGGTCGGAGGATGGCCACGTCACGCTGTACGAGGGACAGCGAGCCGATCACTTCGAGAGCTATTTCCGCTGGGAAATCGCGCTCATTCGCAAGGAAGACGACGGCAAGACCCGCGAATGGCTCGTGCCGCACGAGCGGATCGAGGACGCGCAACGGTCGCGAGTGCGCGTCTCGATGACGGACGTTCCGTTCGAACTCGAGATCGAAAGTCTCGCGCGCAACTGCCGCCCCGAATGGGCGAAGGATGCCGGCGCGCACGGACCGATCGTCGTCGACGGAGTGCGTCTCGTCTCGCGTGCGGTCGATGCACGGGCGGAAGCGAACATAGCGGGCGCGTGCGTTTCCGTCGTCGACGAACGCGACGGCATTCGACGCCGCGCGCTCCTCTGGGGCGCCGAGGCGAAACCGTTCACGTTCTTCGCGGCCGGCAAGCCGTGGGCACTGTCGCTGCGCAAGGAGCGCTACGAAATGCCGTTCGCGCTGCAATTGGCTCGCTTCACGAAGGAGGACCATCCCGGCATCGACATGCCGAAGTCCTTCCAGAGCGACGTCAAAGTCGCGAGCGCGGGCGTCGAGCGCGACGTCAAGATCTCGATGAACGAACCACTGCGCGACGGCGGTTTGGTGCTCTACCAAGCCTCGTGGGGACCGTCGAACGCGCGGCCCGGCGACCGCCTGTTCTCGACTTTCGCCGTCGTACGCAATCCTGCCGATCAGTGGCCGCTCGCGGCATGCCTCGTCATCGCCGCGGGACTCTTGTTCCACTTCGTGCGCAAGCTCGTGCGTTACGTCCAGCTGGAGGCGCGCGCAGCATGAGCACGTTCATCCGACAATTCTGCGCCCTGATCGCGCTCGTTCTGGTCAGTGCGGGACTCAACGCGCGACCGCAAGCCTCGGAACACCGCACGCAACCGTGGTCGGAGCGCACGCTCGAAGCGTTCGGTGAGATTCCCATCCAAGACGGCGGTCGCATCAAACCGCTGTCCACGTACGCGAGCTTCGCGCTCCTGCGTTTGAACGGGAAACGCAGTGCCGAATCCTCCACGGGCGAAGTGCTGGATCCTGTCGCGTGGCTGCTGGACGTCACCTTTTTTCCCGAGGATGCGGCACTTTCCAAGTCGTTCTTGGTTTCGGACTCGGATGCGATCATCGCGATCGGCTTGTCGACCGATGGCAAGAAGAAGCGCGACCGCTGGACCTACGCGGAGCTGCTGCCAGGCATGCCGCGCCTGTTTTCACTCGCGCACGATTACGACGCGATCGAGGCCAAAGCGCGCACGTCGATTCAGCAGCAAGTTGTCGATCTGGCGAGCAACGTGTTCTCGTTCATGCGACTGGCGCGCAGCTTCGACTGGTCGCGCGGAGGCGATCCGAGTGACGGCCACGCGCTCACCGTCATCGCGCCGGCGAACACGACGAATGTCGATCAACCATGGTTCGCTCCGGCGAACTTGGTCGCGGGCATCGGGCCAAATCGTTCCCTGGAGCCGGCCGACGCTGCCGTCGTCGCCGAGTTCGAGACTCTCATACGGTTGCGCGCCGATGCGGGTGCGTTCGAATCGACTCTGATTTCCTTGCGCGATCGGTTGGTCGCCCGCGCGATGGCACGAGGCGAATACGAGCACGTCGAGCTGGAACGCGCCTACTACGCGTTCGATCCGATCCGCTGGAGCTTGGCGAGCTTCATAGCGGCATTCCTCGGCGTATCGATCATGTGGTTGCGTCCGAGGAGCAAGCTCGCGTGGAAGAGTACGCTCGCGCTCACGAGCGTCGGCGCTTTGTTGCTCGTGACGGCGATCGTCTTGCGCTGCATCATCCGCGAGCGGCCACCGGTTTCGACGTTATACGAAACCGTTCTCTTCGTCACGGCATCCTGCGTGCTCGTCGCCGTGTTCATCGAGTGCGTGCAGCGCTCGCGTTTCGCGATCCAGACGGCGGCCGTGCTCGGCACGGTCGGATTGTTCGTCGCGAACGGTTACGAGACGCTCGACAAACAAGACACGATGCCGAGCCTCGTCGCAGTGCTCGATACGAATTTCTGGCTCGCGACGCACGTCACCGCGATCACGATCGGCTATTCCGCGGGCATGCTCGCCGCGGCTCTCGCGAGCTTCTACTTGCTCGGCAAGCTCATCGGCTGGAAGCGAGACGAGCCCGAAACGCGCCGCAAACTGGCGCGAACCGTCTACGGCGTCGTGTGTTTCGCACTCATCTTCTCGACGGTCGGCACGATCCTCGGCGGCGTCTGGGCCAACGACAGTTGGGGCCGTTTCTGGGGCTGGGACCCGAAAGAGAACGGCGCTTTACTCATCGTCATCAGCCAGATCGTGATGTTGCACGCGCGACGCGGTGGATATCTGCGCGACGACGGCTTGTGCATGGCGGCGGCGTTCGGCGGCACCATCGTCGCGTTCTCGTGGTGGGGCGTGAACTTGCTCGGCGTCGGTTTGCACAGTTACGGATTCACGAGCGGGATCCACAGCGCGTTGTGGACGTACTACGGCATCCAATGGGGCGTCGTCGGACTCGGCGGTGTCGCTTGGTTGCGCGAGCGTGCGACACGGAAGAACGTTCCCGTCGAAACTCCTGTGCTCGAACACCGACGCGCGAAGAAAATGCGCGCTGCCGCCTGATCGAACGCTGCGCTCAAGGCTGCTCCTCCGAACGGTCGAACACGACATGTACAGGAGGAGGGGCGCATCGGCGCGCGCCTCCGTGAGAGAAACTCGGAGGTATTCAGAGTGATTCGCAGCAACTTCGTGGCCACGGTCGCGATCGTCCTTCCCACCGTGCTCGGACTCGGCGCATGCGCCAGCACGACCAAGCAAGCTCAAAGCGTTCAAGACGTCGACGCTCTGCTCACGCGTATCGAACGCGTGCAAGTCGATGCCACCGTCGCGAAGGACCGCGCTCACGGCGCCCTTGCGCAGTTGACGACACTCGTTTCGCCCAACTTCGCCGGTGACGCGACGAAGTCGTTCGCAGCATTGAAGGAAGCGATCGAGACGTCGGACCAGCAGACGGTCGATTTCCGTCGTTCGATCGGCCCGATGAGTGAGTCGGCCGGATCGGTCTTCTCGCGCTGGACATCGGATCTCGAGGGCTTCGGCAACACGCGCATGCGTCAGCGCAGCCAAGGGCGACTGGACGAAACGCGTGCGCGGTACCAGTCGGTGTTGATCTCCGCGCAAGGCGTCCTCGTGTCGCTCGAAGCGTTCAATGCGGACATCAACGATCAAGCACTCTTCCTCGCGAGTGATTTGAACGCCGCGGCAGTGCAGGCGATCCATCCGGAAGTGCGCGAGCTTCACGAGCGCGCGAAGGAACTCGACGGCCGCGTCGAGGTGTGCTCGAACGCAGCACGTGCGTACGTCGAATCGGCCGCGCTCTACGGACAAGTCGAAGCGGTCACCACGGACACGCAAGCGACGCCGAACAACACTGCTCCGAGCGGCAACTCGACGTTCGATGCGACGTCGAGCGAGCGTCCGACGAAGACGAAGTTCGTCAAGCAACGCACGTCGACGCTGAAGCCTCGTCCGAGCGCCAATTCGACGCCGGAAACGAATCCGAGTCCTGTCGAAGGCACGCCCGAAGCGCCTGTCATCGAGGAAACGCCAGAGAACACGCCGAATCCGCAGTGATCGTCACGGCTCGCGTGACGGCGTGATCTGCACACGCTGTCGCGCGGGCTTCTAGGAACGACGCTCGCGATGAGCGAGCGACGCCTTGAGGCGCACTCCTGCGTCCGAGGCTTTGGTGTTGGAGGAATGGATTGAGTTGGACGCTGCTCGTCGCGCTGGTGCTCGCGCTGGCCATCGCCTTCCTCGCGTCGCTGGCGCGTCGCGTCGAACTGGCGAGGATGCAGCGTCGTGTGAGCGAGCGTGAGCGCGCCGTTCGCGTCGGCAGCGCCAAGGCGCAGCTACAGCATCCCGTCATCGACTTGACGCGCTGCCTAGGGTGCGGGGCGTGCGTTCGCGCGTGCCCGGAGCAAGGCGTGCTCGAGCTCGTCCACGGACAAGCGATGGTCGTCAACGGCGCGCGGTGCACCGGTGTTTCCGCGTGCGAAACAGTGTGCCCCGTCGACGCGATCACGGTGACGCTGACCGACACAGCCGAACGACGCGACATTCCGGCGCTCTCGGAGGAACTCGAGGCCATCGGCACTCCAGGGCTGTTCCTCGCCGGCGAAGTCACGGCGCACGCGCTCATCAAGACCGCGATCGACCAGGGCACGGCAGTCGCAGACACAGTCGCGCGCCGCATCGCGAGCGAAGCGGACTGCGGTGACGATGCGCTCGACTTGTGCGTCGTCGGAGCGGGTCCCGCTGGATTGGCGTGCTCGCTCGAAGCGAAGAAACACGGGCTTTCGTTCGTGACGCTCGATCAAGAAGCCGGTCCAGGCGGCACGGTCGCGAAGTATCCGCGCCGCAAGTTGGTGTTGACGCAACCAGTCGATCTGCCGCTCTACGGCAAGCTCGATCGCGCGTCGTACACGAAGGAGGAGCTGGTCGACCTGTGGCACAAGATCGCGCATGACGAATCTCTGCCGATTCAAGGCGGCCAAGTCTTCCAGTCGGTCGAGCGCGACTCCGGCGGCACGTTCGTCGTGAAAACGGCGTCGCACTCGTATCGAGCGCGCAACGTTTGTCTCGCGCTCGGTCGACGCGGAACGCCGCGCAAGCTCGACGTGCCGGGTGAACACCTGCCCAAGGTTTCGTACAGCTTGCTCGACGCGCGCTCGTACCAGCAGCGTCGCATTCTCGTCGTCGGCGGCGGTGACACGGCGATCGAGGCTGCGGTGGCACTCGCCGAACAGCCGGGCAATCAAGTCACGATCAGTTACCGCAAGGAAGCGTTCTTCCGTGTGCGCCAACGTGCCGAAGAACTGTTGAACGAGTGCGCGGCGAGCGGCCGCATTCGCGTGCTGCTTTCCAGCAACGTCCTCGCGATTCGACCCGATGTCGTCGACGTCGAACTGAACGACGGTCCCTCGCGTGGTGTGTTCCAACTGCCGAACGACGAAGTCTTCGTGATGGCCGGCGGTGTGCCGCCATTCGAAGTGCTCGAGCGCTCGGGTGTGTCGTTCGATCCTGCACTGCGCCCGCCCGTGTCTCAGGTCGGCGAACAGGGCTCGGGTCTGTTGCGCGCACTCGGCCTCGGATTGCTGCTCTCCCTCGGCGCGCTCTGCTTCGCGGCGTGGAACGCGGACTATTACTCGCTGCCGATCGAGCAACGTCCGGTTCACGACGATTACTCGTCTCTTCGCCCAAGTTCCGGACTCGGACTGTGGTTCGGTGTCGGCGCGACGGCGCTGATCGTCCTGAACCTGCTCTACCTGCTGCGCCGAGCGAATGTCCGCGGATTCAAGTTCGCCACATTGAAGAGTTGGATGACGAGCCACGTCGCGACCGGAATCCTGGCGCTCTTGCTCGCGACACTGCACGGCGGCATGGCACCGCGTGACACGGTCGGCGGACATTCCTTGTGGGCACTGCTCATCCTGCTCGTCTCCGGCGCGATCGGTCGCTACTTCTACGCGTACGTTCCGCGTGCTGCGAACGGTCGTGAATTGGAGCTCGAAGAGGTCAAGCTGCGCATGTCGCGGCTCGCAGACAGTTGGGACGAGAGCCAGAAGGCGTTCGTCGACCGTGCACGCAGCGAAATCCACGCGCTGATCGAAGCGCGTCAATGGAAGAGCTCGCTCCTCGGCCGTGCGCTGGCCTTGATCGGCGGACAGAGCGACCTGCGCCGCTTGCTCGCTTCGCTGAGCATCGAAGGCCGTCGTCAGCACGTGCCCGAGGAGCGCTTGCGTGAAACCTTGACGCTCGCTCGTCACGCGCACCGCACCGCGTTGATGGCCGCGCACTACGAAGATTTGCGCGCGCTTCTCAACAGTTGGCGCTATGTCCACCGTTGGGTTGCCGCAGCGATGCTCGTACTGCTCGCCGCGCACATCTATTACGCGCTGCTCTACGGAACGCCGAACTTCGGCGGAGGCTCGCCGTGAGTTGGACGAGTCCGAAACTCTGGATCACGGTGTGTTCGCTCGCGGCCGTGAGCGTTTTCGCAGTGGTGGACACGCGTCGTACGTCGCCGGGTCCGATTGCGGCCGTTCACGCTCAGCTCGCGGACGTCGACGGCGGCAGCAGTTGCGCTGCATGTCACGGCGGTTGGTTTTCGAACATGACGAGCGCGTGTTTGGAGTGCCACGCGGCCGTCAAAGATCAGATCGAGACGGATCGCGGCGTGCACGGCATCCCCGAGGCGGCGGCGGCACAGAAATGCGGCGAATGTCACGGCGATCACCACGGCGCGAACTTCGCGCTCGTCAACGATCGCGCGTTCAAGCTCATCGGCGCCGAGAGCACCGCGAAGTTCGATCACGCGACGATCGGCTTCGAGATGAATGGTCGCCACCTCGAAGTCGGCTGCGTCGACTGCCACGAACACGCGGACGACGAGGTGCTCACGGAAGGCACGAAGCGCTATCAGGGACTCGCGCAAGATTGCGCGTCGTGTCACGAAGATCCGCACGAGGGCCGCATGCAAGTCGCCTGCGCTTCTTGTCACGGTCAAACGAAGTGGGACGAGCTGTTCAGCCTGGGTCACGAGGATTTCCTGCCGTTGGTCGGGGGTCACGGCGACGTGACATGTCGCCAGTGCCACGCCGAGACGGATCCGCACTCGCTCGAATCGATGGGCAACCGCGGGCCGCGTCCGATTGCGCGCGACTGCGTCGCCTGCCACCTCTCACCGCACGAATCGAAGTTCGCGAGCGGAGTCGCCGACTTGGCGAAGGCCTCGTTCGGCGCGAGCTGCGTCGTGTGTCACGAAACCGCGCACACGTTGTTCCGCGAGCCGAGCTTGAAGATCACTCCCGAGCAACACGCGCTGTGCGGGTATACGCTCGATGCGCCTCACGACGTTCAGTCGTGCGCCGACTGTCACGACCCCGAGCAGTCCGATTTCCGCGCGCGCTATCCCGGTCGCGCGAAGGATTCGTGCAGTGCGTGCCACGCCGATCCGCACGGTGGACAGTTCGCCACCGGTCCTTTCTCGAATCAGGAGTGCACGGTGTGCCACGACCGCATGCATTGGACGCCCAATGCGTTCACGATCGAACAGCATGCGCTCACCTCGTTGACGCTCGACGGTGCGCACTCGAAGACCGACTGCAACGCTTGCCACACGAAGCCGACCGAGGACGCGCCGCGATCGTTCCATGGGACGGATGCGACGTGCGCTGCGTGCCACATGGATGCACACGGAGGCTTCTTCGAAGGAGCTCTCGCCGACGTCACGATTCCCGAGCACGGCGAGTGCGCCGCGTGTCACACGACGACGAAGTTCAGCGAACTCCCGCAGTCGGGCTTCGATCACGAGCGTTTCACCGACTTCGCGATCCTCGGTGCGCACGCGCAAAGCGAATGCGCGATCTGCCACCCGTTCACCAAGTCGCCCGACGAATCTGGGCGCACATTCGGCCGCGTCGAAGAGCATTTCGGCTCGTTCGCAGGCTGCGTGACGTGTCACGACGATCCTCACCAAGGCTTGTTCGATACGGCCAAACTCCCGACGGAAGTCGAGGGTCGCACCGATTGCGCGCGCTGTCACGACGAGTCGAGTTTCCGCGCGTTCCCGAACGGCTTCGACCACGGACGCTGGACCGGCTTCCAACTCGTCGGAGCGCACGCTCTCGAATGCTCGGCGTGCCATGAGCCTCTGCGCGTTCCCGATGCGATCGGGCGCACGTGGCAAGCGGCGCTCGGTGAACAGTGCTCGGATTGCCACATCGATCCGCACGCCGGTCAGTTCGATGCTCGCGGCGCGAATCGTTGCGCACAGTGCCACACCGACGCGACGGCTTCGTTCTTGGCGTTCAACCACGATCGCGACTCGCGCTTCCCCTTGCGCCAGCAACACGCCGATCTGGATTGCGCCGCGTGTCACAAGACTTGGACCTCGCCCGAGGGCGACGAGGTCGTGCGTTACCGTCCGCTCGGAATCGAATGCGTCGACTGCCACGGCGTGCACGAGGACGTGCTGATGCACCGCAAGCGAAGGAGAAACTGATGTTTGCGCTGGAGAAATGGTTCGTTCCGATCGTGCTCGCTGCGCCGGCTGCCGCACAGATCGAAGAGATGATGAACGTCTCGATGCGCGTGGTTTCGTCGGAGCCACGCATCGTGAACGTCGACCACGGCTCGATCGACGGACTCGCCGCGAACGATCGTATCGTGTTCCGCACGCGCGACGGTGCGCGCCTGGAAGGCACAATTGCGAGCGTCGGAGATCGCACCGCGAAGGTAGAGCTCGACGATCCGACGATCGTGCTCGCCCCAGGAACACGCGGTGACTCCCGTGTGCCGAAAGCCCGCGTCGCGGCGCCGCGCCCGACGCTGATCACGCCGGGCGCTCCCACCACGCCGGTCGAACCCGCGACTCCCGAACATCCTCCGTGGGAGCGCAAGGACGAAGACTGGACGAGCGATCAACCGCTCTTGTCGCGCATGCGTCCGTTCCGTCCGAACGAGCGCCAGCCGCTCATGACCGGACGCATCTACTCGATCATCGACTACATCAAGGACTCGGAGGGCGACCGCACCGAGACGTTCGCACGACTCGGCACCGACTTGACGTACGAGAATTTCCTGCGGCAAGGCGGCACGTTGCACTTCGACGGCGAAGTCAACAACCGACGCACCGACGTACCCGACGACGACGAGAGCGGCACGAACTTCAGGCTCGATCGCTTCAGCTACGCGTTCGGCGGCAATCGCTTCGCGCCCGATCGGTATGAATTAGGGCGCTTTTTGCAGCATGAAATGCCCGAGTTCGGCGTGCTCGACGGACTCGAATGGGGTCGGCGCATGTCGAACGGTGACACGTTCGGCGCGAGTGTCGGCTTCATGCCCGAGCCGGACGAAGATCAATCGACGGGTGACGATTTGCAGTTCGCGGCCAACTATCGCTTCGTCGTCGACGAGAGCGAGTTGCTGTCGGTTCAAGCCGGTTATCAGAAGTCGTATCACGATCTCGCAGCCGACCGCGATCTGTTCATCGCGAAGGTGTTGTACTTCCCGCCTGCGGATTGGAATTTCAGCGCGACGGCGTGGATCGATTGGTACACGGCCGGCGACACGACGAAGGACAGTGGCCCAGAAGTCACACAGGCGTACGTGACGACCGGTCGACGCTTCGAGAGCGGCAGCAGCCTGCGTGCGACCTACACGCATCGCGCTTTCCCCGAAGTCGAGCGCAACGAGTTCTTGCCCGTGACCGCAGCGCAGTTGGCCGACGATCGCTCGGATCGCGCGACATTGAGCGGACGGCAGATGCTCGGACGCACGTTCGCTCTGACCGGTCTGATCGGTGCGTGGAACGACGAGGACGACACTGGTGGCGATGCGGAGGGCGGATTCCAACTCGACGATTTCGTGTTCGACGATGCACGTATCGACGCGGCGGCGTTCGGCGTGCAGGGCCGCTACAACACGACGCTCGGCTGGCGAGCTGCGATCGGCACGCAGTCGAGTCAGGGATTTTGGCGCGTCGGCTACGAGTTCACGCTCAACGACATCGACGGCTTCACGACCGACAACGACGACATCCCGCAGCATCGCATCAGCACGTCGTTCGACACGTTCAGTGATTCGGGATGGAGCCTCTCCGCTCATGCTGACGCGCTGTTGTTCGATTCCGAGAACGCGATACTCGTGGGCCTGTTCCTGACAAGGAGCTTCTGATGGGATTCCAACGTCATTTGCGCACGATCTCGATCGTCGCCGCGCTCACGTTCCTCGCCGTCGCATGCGTCGTGCAGGGTCGCGACAGCGCAGCGCAGAAATTGTGGTGGTCGGGTTTCGGCCCGGTTTTGCCGCACGACACGTTCCCGGGTGACTGCGGTTTGTGTCACATCGGCGACGATTGGCAGCGCGTGTCGAGCGAGTTCGAGTACGACCACGAAGGCGAGACCGGTTACAAGCTCGAGGGCGCTCACGAGCGCGCGACCTGCCTGCGCTGCCACAACGATCGCGGCCCGGTCGAGATCTTCGAAGCGCGCGGTTGTGCCGGCTGCCACGAGGACATCCACGTCGGACAACTCGGTGCCGACTGTCTCTCGTGTCACACGCAACAGACTTGGCAACCCTACGGCCAGTACGCGAAGCACAACGAAACGCGCTTCCCGCTGATCGGCGTGCACGCGTCGACGTCGTGCCATCGCTGTCACCCCGGCGCCGAAATCGGGCGTTTCGTTCCCACCGATACCGAATGCGTGACGTGCCACACGAGCGACCTGGCACGCGCGAACAATCCTCCGCACATCGCTTTGGGATTCGTGGACCGGTGCGATCGGTGCCACCTGCCTCGCACGTGGAACCAGGCCGAAATCGACAACTGAGCGCCATTGAGAGCAGCGCTGTTTTCCTCAAGAACGCTCAGATGCTTGTTCGATGAATGTTCGGGGACGAGGGCGTTCGAATTCCAGGCGCACTCGATGAAGGGGCAGAGACGAAGTACGGCGGTTTTTTCCGCCTGAGCGATTGGAGCTGCACATCTGCGTGCGGCACAGCGCTCAAAGGAAGGCATGGGATGCTTCACAGCAGACCCGTAGTTTTGATGTTGGTTGCCGCGGCATTGTGCGCGGGCTGTAGCGGCGAGACCGGAACGCTTCAATCGGCGGCGGTCGAGTCCTGCATGCAGTGCCACAACGGCACGCTCGAGAACGATTACTCGGGGCCGGGCATCGAGAATCCGCACCCGTTCGAAGGAGCAGCTAACATCCGTTGCACGACGTGTCACGGCGGAAATCCCAACGGTACGGACATGGTGACGAGCCACGTTCCGCCTCCGCCTGAGATCGGCGACGACGCGTTCCAAACGACGAATGCCAAGGCCTACTTCAATCGCCTCACGCTCGCGGGCATGGACAAGTTTCCCGACTACGAGGTCGGTGGGCAGAACTACACCGCGATCGACTACCTGCAGTTCGTCAACCCCGGCGACTTGCGCGTGACGAAGAACGCGCGCGGCTGCGGCGAGTGTCACGTCAATCACAGCGAAGCGGTGAACGACAGTCTGCTCGCGACCGAAGCCGGTGTGTGGTCGGGCGCTGCATTCGCGATCGGAGCAGACAGTCTGCTACCCGCGAATCAGAACTTGCACGGCGGAACGGCCTCGTACATGGGCTTCCGCGCGACCGACGATCCGGCGTTCAACATCGCGACAGCCGTCGTCGGAGCGATCGGAGAGATCATCGAAGCGCCGGTCTACAGCGTGTTCGGCCAAACCGGCGGCAACAACATCTTCAATAACAACAACTACCTCGCCGCGGGGTTGGACGACGATCGCGATGCGCAGAATCGCGTGATCAGCGGTTCACCGCTCGCGAATCTGTTCGTCGAGCAAGTGTCGTTCACGTGCGGTGACTGTCACCTCGGTAGTGCGGGCGCGAACAATCGCGCCGGCGACTTCCGCTCGTCCGGATGCTCGGCATGTCACATGCCGTATTCGTTGACGGGCAAAGCCGGCAGCAGCGATCCGAACATCAACAAGACCGAGCCGATCGATCCCGACGACATCGACGAGCCCGAGCGACCGCACTTGAAGTCGCACCGCATCGCGAACGTCGCGAAGACCGGCACGGACGGTTTGCCCGTGCCCGGCATGAGCGACCACACGTGCGCCGGCTGTCACCAAGGCTCGAACCGTACGGTGCTTCAGTATTGGGGCATCCGCCTCGACCAGAATGCCGACGTCCGCAACAATCGTCAGTACCCTGCGAATCCTGTTTCGAATCAGGGCACGTTCGGCGACACGCGCTTGTTCGATCCGGTCGCGGACAATCACACGTTCAACGGCCGCAACGGCAATCAGTATTTGCTGACCGAAGACTACGACGGCGACGGACGTGACGACACGCCGCCCGATGTGCACTACGACGCGGGCATGGGTTGCATCGATTGCCACGGCAGCAACGACGTGCACGGCGGCAACGTCGACGATCCGAATCGTCCGCTGCTCTCGCGCATGGAACAGGTCGTGGCCATTCAGTGCAACGACTGCCACGGCGGAATCGATGCGTATGCAACGGTGCAAACGGGCACGACGTACGAAGGCGTGGCTGCGGACATCGGCGTGGATTCGAAGGGCAATCCGATGCGCCACGTCACGCGCGACTCGAGCGGCAACTACTGGATGAAGAGCCGTCTCGACGGGCAGGTCCACTTCATCCCGCAAACGCGCGACACGATCGTGAACAGCGGCAAGCTCAATCCGCTCGACAATCAGCCTGTTTACAGCCAAAAAGCCAGCTACGCGATGGGCCGCATCGACACCGACGCGTCGAACGGAACGGGGCCGAAGCAGGCGTCGAGCGCCAGCGCCAGCTTCTCGCACACGGATCGCATGGACTGCATTTCGTGCCACGCTTCGTGGACGAACACGTGCATGGGTTGCCACTTGTCGGGCGAGTACAACACCGGCAACAACTTCAGCAACGTGACCGGCGAGCGCATCGTCTTCAAGCAGCGCACGGCCGACTTCACCTATCAATCGCCGCTGTTCTTCCAGCTCGGCGTGAACACGCGCGGCCGCATCACGCAGTTCAGCGCGAACACGAAGGTGTTCTTCCAGTGGGAGGACAAGAACAACCAGCTCTCGCGTCGCTTCGGATTTTCGGATCGCTTGGCCGCGGGCACGGGGCCCGGCACGTCGGGATTCCCGTCGTTGTCGCACAACGCGATCATGGCGCACTCGATCCGCGGACGCGTCAACACGACGAAGGAAGGACCGCGCTACTGCGTGGCGTGTCACATGACGTCGACGGCCATCGCGACTTACGGCACGCAGTACGATGCGTTCCGCACGGCACTCGCGAACGGCAATTTCGGAGCACTCGACTTCCAACTGTTGAAGCAGCACTTCGGACGCAACACGAGCAACCAACTGAACTCACCGTTCTTCGCACACATGGCGGCTGGACTCGGCACCGGGTTGTTCTTGTTCGACGAGTTCGGAGCACCCGTCAATCCGCTCGACACGCACACGGATCGCAAGGGCACCGACAACGTGCCGCCATCGACCGTGTTCGATCCGCTGCGCGTTTACTACGACCTCGACCGCATCGTGCAGCCTTCCGGCATCGCGAACGGCTCGAACAACCACGTGTTTCTCGATCCGCTCGTCGGACCGAGTCTGCGCGACGGTGCGACGGATCCGACGATGGCCGGACCGCTCGGCGCTTCGATCATCGAGATGCTCGCGGATCCTGTGAACGGGCTCGTGCTCGATGCGTGGCTCGATGCGAACGGGGCGGCTCAAGGCAATGCGAACGGATTCCTCGGCACTCCGTGATCACCAACCGTGCGCGACGCCGAACCCGACGTGCCAACGCACGGGTTCGAGCGGCGCGTAAACGGTGCGCGTGAAAGTGCCGCCGGTCGTGACGCGCACGTCGGCGAAGGAGAGGGTGAAGCGCAAGTTCAGCCCGCTCCAATCCCAATCGCGATCCGGCGCCGGAAAGGCGACGTCGAACGTGCTCGTCGTACCCGCGGGGACGCTGAGCACAGCATTCGGCGCGAGAAGCCCGCGCTCGAACGAGACCAGGTCGGCGGAGACGAGTGAAAAGCCGTCTTCGACGATCTGTGCTTCGACCGAGCCCAGATTCTCGAAGCGCACTCGGAGCTCGACCCGCCGCGGACGATTTTCTTTCGCGTTCGGCTTCGCGATGCCGAGCACGCTGACGAGCGCGCGTACTTGGCTGCCGGGCACCGCGTGTGCGGCGACTTCGACTTCGAGCGGAGCGGGTTGATAGCGCGCGTCGTACCAACGCGACGTCGAGCAGGCGCTGGCGAGCAACGCAGTGCAGGCGATGAAACGTATCGAGTTCATGATCGTGGCTTCACCACGATAACCGCTAGGCTGCGGAGGCATGGCCCTCCCTTCCACGATTCATCGCTTCCAAATCCAACTCGCGGACACCGGTCGCAGCGTGTACGAGGACCTCGACTTGCGCGTCGCGCGCCATCCGTCCGAAACGGTGCCGTTCTTGCTCACACGCTTGTTCGCTTACTGCATCGCTTTCGAGCCGGGCATCGCTTTCGCGAGCGGGCTGTCGGAACCGGATGACCCCGCGTTGTGGGTCAAGGATCTGACGGGTCAGACCAAGGTGTGGATCGAAGTCGGATTGCCGGCCCCCGAGCGCTTGCACAAGGCGTCGAAGAGCATCGGAAACGTGCTTGTTTTCCCGCACAAACGCATCGATCTGTGGCTGCGGCAGTGTGAAGAAACGCACATCCACCGCGCCGCCGACATTCGAGTCGTGTTGCTCGAGCAGTCGTTCCTGGCCGAGCTCGAAGCGCGGCTGGACCGCAACGTGAAGATGGACGTGTCCATCAACGACGGCCACATGTACGTCACCTGGAACGGCGTGGTTTCGAGCACCACGATCGAAGAGCGCATGCTCGCGCAATGAGCGCCGATTCAGGGCGAGTCCCCTCTTCGACGAACGTCGACGATTCCCTAGTCTGCGTCGATGATCTCGAGCCTCGTCCTCTGCATCGCTGCACTCCTCCCGACCTCCGACGTCGTCGTCGCGCCGACGAAGCTTACGCTCCAAGAACTGGTCACGTCGGCACAGACCGATCCGGCGGCAGTCGTGCCGCTCATCATCGAGGGCAGTCATCAGCTCGTGTCGATGCCGGTCAGCTCGGCCAAGTCACTCGGCGACACGCTCGAGCCTTTCTGCGATCGCGCGTTCTTCTCGCCCGAGCGCTTGCCTGGCATGGAGCGTCTCGGACTCGTGCTGCACAAGATCGAGAAGGGCGAGAACCCGACGACGATCGCGCGCAAGTACAAGATCGGCGTCGGGATGCTCGCGTACTTGAATGCGGACTACGACGAAAAGAAATTGCGCATCGGTCAGACGCTGAAAGTGCTGAATTTGTCGAGCGAAACGCTTGCGATCACTGTCGCACGTTCGCATTTCAGATTGACGGCATGGCGCACACTTCCGGGCGGCGGACACGCGCTCGTCAAGTTCTGCACGGTCGGCGTCGGCGCACCAGAAACTCCGACGCCGCTCGGCGTGACGAAGATCACGAAGCGCGTCCTGAAACCGACGTGGACGGAGCCGAACACGAACATCACGTACGCTCCGGAGGATCCGGCGAACGTGCTCGGCGGCTACTGGATCGCGCTCGATTCGGTCGGCATCAATCGCACCGGCATCGGCTTCCACGGCTACACAGGCGCGCCCGTCGAAGACTGGATTTCGAAGAGCGCGTCGCACGGCTGCGTGCGCATGCTGCAAAAAGACGTCGACCGCATTTTCCACATCGCGGTCGAGGGCACGAGCGTCACGCTGGCGGAGTAGCGCTCACTTCGGCGTCGCGACGAGCTTGCGCAGCTCGGGGTTTCCGCCGATGCCCGAGAACGAATTGTCGCGCTGAGCGATGACGCGCCGATTCGAGTCGGCTGCGATCGCGAGTTTCATGTGCTCGATCGCGGCAACAGCGTCCATCTTGAGCGCGTGTATCGTCGCTGCGTCGTACTCGAGGGCCGCCGTCGCGATCTTGGCTTTTGCGCGCGGTGAGTTTTGTGCCTTCGTCCAAGCGGCCAGCGCTTCGTCGAGCTTGCCTTCGTCGCGCAGAGCGATCGCTAGGCCCGAGTACGCTGTTTCCTGGGCGAAACTCGCACCCGCGTCCGGCTTCTCGATCTTGACGAGACCTGCAAGTGCGCGCTCGTAGAGTTCGCGACGCTCAGCAGCCGGCATCTTCGTGCGCACGCCGATTTCTGCCGCTGCGAGTGCGCAGGCCCAATCGTCCGTCGTCGCTTTCGACATCCCGGCGAGGAACGCAGCGCTGTCGTTTTCGGCTCGCATCAGGGCTGTATGCATGTGCTCCAAGACCGGAGCAGGCATGTCGTCGAAGGTCCCGAGTCGGATGACCGCATAACGCGCGCTCTTGATCATCTGCTCGAAATCGGCGCGCGAAATCGGTGATACGCCGTCCTTCGCCAACGTGCCGATGGCGATGTCGAACGCCGTGTCGGCAAACGTCGGGAACGCGTGCCACGACAAGTTGACGTACGGCGCTTCGAGATCACGTGTGGCTTCCGTGCACGCGGTCGTGCCGACGTCGAACTGGCCCAAACCGGCCAGTTTTCCGGTCATGAGCGACTTGCGCCACTCCCCGCTCGGCTTCACTTCGCCGTAGGCCGAAACGACCATGATCGTCCCGTCACCGCGCAACTTGCCCTGCGCGATCGCGCGGTCGGCGTAGCGGCGACGCAGCGACGTGATGACGACGTCGTCGCTCTCGAAATCAGGCAATTCCAAGCGGACGGCTGCGCCGGTCGTCGCCTGTTGCAAGACGACGGGCTGCATCGGTTTCGCGACGGGGGCTTGGAGAGCGAGGGCGAGGAAGGCGGAAATCATTTCGGTGAGAGCTCCATGGAGACGATCCAGACACGTACGAGAGAAGCGTACCGCTTCGTTGGCGCCGATCCGTTACCTTCTTCCCTTCGTCGGTAGGTCAGGTCGAGCCGCAGCGATTCCGTCACGATGTTCAGCCTTTTCTTCGTGTTTTTCAGCCTGTTCGCGCTAGCGCCCGACATGTTCCGCGCGTTGGAACTCGATGCAGCGATCGCGTCGGCGAAAACCGAGAAGAAGAACGTCCTCGTCGTGTTCCAACGTGCCGGCACGGGTGACACGAAAAAGCTCGACACGACGACGTGGGTCGATCGGCCCGTGCGCGAGTGGATCGGTCTGAAGGTCGTTGCCGTCAAGCTCGACGTCGTGAAGCACGACGAGTTGGCGACGAAGATGCGCGTCCACGTCACGCCGACGCTGATCTTCTTGAACGAGTCCGGGAGTGAGATCGATCGCATCACGGGGTACGTCGACGGGCGCACGTTTCTAGCCGAGACGAAATCCATCTTCGGCGGCGCGGATCCCGTGGAGCGCGCGCGCAAACGGCTGGAGCTGGCGCCGAACGATCCTCACCGGCGTATCGATCTCGCGCTCTTGCTCGGTGATCGCGGTGATTTCGCGGCGTCGCTCGCAGAACTGATGTGGTGCTGGGATCACGGCACCGAGATCGATCCGTCGTTCGCGGAAACGCGCGGTTCGTTCCTACTCGGCGAACTGTTGCGTCTGTCGCGCATTCATCCGCCGGCAGGCGACGCGTTGGCGGGCCGCGCGAAAGGGATTTACCAGCGTGTCGTCGGGTGCGTCGTCACTGAGTCCGAACTGGCCGATTTCCTGCTGTTGAACCGCGAGTTGCAGCAACAGGAGCGCACGTTGGCCGCTTTCGACGCGCTCTCGTCCGGGACCGAAGCGTGCGTCGCGTTGCGCGACCGCTTGGCCCCGCTCGCCGTCGATCCTCTGATCGATTCGCGGCGATACAAAGAAGCGCTGGCGCTGATCGGGGATCCGCGCGCGTATTTCAATCGGCTCGGGGCGGAGTTTCGCGCTTCATCCGAGCGCATCGAAAAGGAGCGCCCAGGCGATTCACTCACGGTCATCGACGCGAACAAGCGCGCCGTGCGCAGCGCATCCGTCCGCATCTACGAAGCGCTGCTCGGCGCAACACAGTTCGACGATGCCGAATCGTTCGCGCAGCTGGTCGTCGCGTTCGACGGTCGTGGCGCGACTCACTGTGCGTTGATCGTCGCTGCTTTGAAGTTGGAAGCGCACGGACAGGCGCGGGCCTTGGTCGGGCGTGCGCTCGCGGATACGAAATTGACGCCGACCGAAAAAGAAGACGTGCGCAAGCTCGCGCGTGCGATCATCCAGCCGAAGTGACGCGATGGACAAGCTCGTGATCGTGATGGTCGGTGGTGCGCTCGGATCCGGAGCGCGTTGGCTCGTCGGCGTCGCCTTGGCGGGACACTCGAGCGCGAAGTGGCCGCTCGGAACGTTGGCAGTGAACGTCGTCGGCTCTTACGCGATGGGATTGGTGACGCAGCTTGCGACACAGAACGGCGCTTTTTCGGCCGAGAAACGCCTGTTCATCGCGACTGGACTGCTCGGCGGATTCACGACGTATTCGAGTTTCAATCAGGAGACGCTCGACCTCGTGAACGCCGGTGCGTGGACTTCGGCATTGGTTTACGCGGCGACGGCTGCGGTCGTGTGCCTGGCCGCCGGATTCGCGGGAATGGCGACCGCACGCGCCCTCGCGGCGACCTGATACGATCGAAAGATGCAGCGCGTCCTCGAACTCATCCGCACTGCGGGTGCCGAGCCCTGTCACGAGACGCGCTTGTTGCGGACGTGGCTCGCCGGCAAACCGCTCGTGGAAGCGACGAAGGCACGCGATCTGCAGTTGAAGAAGTCCTTGATCGAAGCGCTGCCCGCGATCGAGGCCGAGTTACGCGCGATCGTGCGCGTCGAAACCGAGCACGCCGGCGCCGATGGTTCGCTGCGGTTCGTTCTCGCTCTCGCCGACGACAAGACGGTCGAGAGCGTGCTCCTGCCGCGAGACGGCTTGTGCATTTCGTCGCAAGTCGGCTGCGCGGTCGGTTGCGTGTTCTGCATGACCGGTCGATCGGGTCTGTTGCGACAGATGACGAGTCGCGAGCTGGTGGCGCAAGTCGTCTTGGCGCGCACGCGCCGAGTGGTTCGTCGCGTCGTGTTCATGGGAATGGGAGAACCTTCGCACAATCTCACGAACGTGCTCGAAGCGATCACCGTCCTCGGCACCGTCGGCGATTTGGGGCACAAAAACCTGGTGTTTTCGACGGTGGGCGACCCGCGCGTGTTCGAGCGCTTGCTCGCCAATCCGGTGAAGCCTGCGCTCGCGATCTCGCTGCACACGACGAACGCTGAACTGCGCGCACAGCTCGTGCCGCGCGGTCCGCGCTTCGAGCCAGCCGACTTGATCGCGCAAGCCGAGGCATACGCGCGCGCGACCCGACATCCGATTCAATATCAATGGACGTTGATCGAAGGCGTAAACGACGGCGACGACGAGCTCGCTCGCTTGACCGAGCTGATGCAGGGTCGCTACGGCTACATCAACTTCATCCCCTACAACGACATCGAGGGCGTCGATTTCAAGCGTCCGTCGATCGATCGCGCCCGCAAGATGTCTCAGCATCTCCATCAGTACGGCGTGCTCTGCAAATTGCGCCGCAGCGCCGGCCAGGATGTCGATGGAGCGTGCGGGCAGTTGCGTGCGCGGACTCTGACTCGCTCTTGATCAAGCTGTCGGTTTCGGCTTGCGGGCGCGTTTCTTCGCGACGACTCGGGCGCCGCCATCGGTGGGATTCGCTGCGACCCTCGGCTTCTTCGTCGGCGCCTCACCCCTGACTTCCTCTTTCGACCCCGCCGCGCGCCAACCCTTCGGCGGTTTTTCGCCACGCAGTTCGTAGAGGAATCGTGAAGGCATCGAATCGATGCGCGTGCCGTATTTCGAGCGCGTTTTCGTGCATGAAATCGTCAGATGGCGTTGTGCACGAGTGATCCCGACGTACATCAGACGGCGCTCTTCCTCGACCGTATCTTCGTCGATGCTGCGGATGTGCGGCAGCAGACCTTCCTCGACGCCGACGAGGAACACGCGCTGGAATTCCAGGCCCTTCGCAGCGTGCAGCGTCATCAACATGACCGCATCGCGCTTCGACTCCTTCTCGTCCTTCGTGTCCTCTTCACTCGTCAGTGTGAGAGCTTCGAGAAAACTCTCGAGCGACGGCTTCTTCGACCGGCGCACGTGGTTCTCGGCCATGTCGAGGATTTCCGACACTGACCGCCAACGATCTTCGCGCGTCTTGTCGTCGGGGTAACAGCGATCGACTTCTTGTCGGTACGCGACGGCTTCGAGCAGTTCGTGCAACCACGGCACCAAGTTGTGCGTCGGACGGCGCTCGCCCAGTGACCGCAGCTTGTCGCGGAACGAGCGCACCGCGTAGACGGCTGCGTCACCGAGTTCCGGAATCGTCGTGCCGTCGTCGAACGCCGCGCACACCGACACGCCGTGCTGCGTCGCCCACTCGACCGCTTTTTCGATCGTGGTCTTGCCGACGCCGCGCGGCGGACAATTGATCACGCGCAAGAGCGAAACTTCGTCGAGCGGATTCTGCGCGATCCGTACGTACGCCAACACGTCGCGCACTTCCTTGCGATCGAAGAACGACATTCCGCCGACGAGGGTGTACGGAACAGCGCGCGCACGGAACTGCTGCTCGAAGACACGCGGCTGCGTTGCAGTGCGGAACAACACAGCGAAATCCGCGTAGCGAGCGCGTTTTTTCAGCACGAAATCGGCCACTTCGCGCGCGACGTGATCGGCTTCGGCCGTCTCGTCTTCCATGCGCAGCAGCGCCACCGGCTCGCCGGACCCGAGCGCGCTCTTCAGCGTCTTGCCGTGTCGTTTCGGGTTGTGCTCGATGACTTTGTTGGCCGCGTCGAGGATCTCGCGCGTCGAGCGATAGTTCGTCTCGAGACGGATCACCTTCGCGCCGTGGAAGTCCTTGTCGAACGACAGGATCTTCGCGACATCGGCGCCGCGCCAGCCGTAGATCGATTGATCGTCGTCACCGACGACGCACAGATTGCGATGCTTGCCCGCGATGGCCTTGATGATGTCGTACTGCGGGCCGTTCGTGTCCTGATACTCGTCGACCATCACGTAGCGAAAGCGCCGCTCGAGCGCTGTACGCACCGACTCGTGCTCACGGAAGAGCTTCACCGAGCGCGTCAACAAGTCGTCGAAATCGACCGAGCGCGCGCGCGACAGATGCTCTTCGTATTTCTGCCACGCGCGACCGATCAACTCGTCGCGGTCGTCCGCAGCCTTCGCGAGGAAGTCGGCGCTGGTGAGACCCTTGTTCTTCAAGAGCGAGATCTTCGACTGCAACGCGCCCGGTTGAATCGAAGCTTCAGCGATGCGCAATTCGCGCAAAGCGCCCTTCATCGCGCTGACCTGATCGGACTGATCGCAGATCGAAAACTGCGGTGAAAGGCCTGCCTTTTCAGCATTTGCGCGCAACAGTTTCACGCAGAAACTGTGGAACGTCCCCACCGTCAGCTCGCTCGCGCGATCCTTGCCCACGATCCCGCCGACGCGCTCGCGCATCTCGCCCGCGGCTTTGTTCGTGAACGTCATCGCCAGAATCGAATCCGTGGGCGCACCTTTGTGCAGCAACCAGCCGATGCGAACCGTGATGACCTTCGTCTTGCCCGATCCCGCGCCAGCCAGGACGAGCACGGGACCTTCGGTGGTCGTGACCGCGAGACGTTGCTCCGCGTTGAGCGATTCGACGAACTTCTGCATGCGTGGGCGGCGAACGTTATGCGAGCGTCGATCGCTCATCCACGCCGGCTTCGCATCGTCGTCGTAACGCCGTCCAACGAGCGGACTTCAGCGCGCTCAGATCAACTGCGTCGTGACCGCGAGTACATCCTGCGGCCGCCTGTCCGTGACGTCGACAGTCGTGAAGAGCGCTTGCTCGCCGACCAACGTCGCCATGATCGCACGCACCTCGAGCTCGGTGTTGCGCGTCCGAATGCACTGGGCCGCGCGATGCAGGTCGCGGATGTGACGCTCGACGACGTCGGCTTCGGACTGACCCGGATACTTCACGCGATAGTAGGCACAACCCGCGTGCTGGATCAGCCACACCGCGCGCAAGTCGTGGTGCTCTTCGAACAAGTGGAATGCGCGGTAGAGGACGCGCGCTTCCTCGAACGAACTGCTCCACGGATCGAACGCGGCTGGCCCACCGGGCACTGCATACAAATCGGCGCGATCGGAAATTTCGTGGTCGACGTACTCGAAGATCGGCGCGTGCCAACGTCCGTCCGAACAACACACGACGAGTGTTTCGGGGCGTTCCGCAGACCAAATCGAGCGTGACCGATACGGGGACGGACTCGTGTTCGTCATGCTCGAAGATCCTACGATCTAGGGGCATGACAACGACCCTGCTTCCCACCGTCGAGATCGAACCGCGCCTGAAGGCTTGCGCCACCGTGATATTCCTGCACGGACTCGGCGCAGACGGCCACGATTTCGAGCCGATAGTCCCCCACCTGAAGTTGCCCGACGAACTCGCGGTGCGCTTCGTTTTCCCGCATGCGCCGCGCCGACCGGTCACCTTGAATCAGGGCTACGTCATGCCCGCGTGGTTCGACATCGGGTCCGATGATCTGATGCGCGGTGAATCGAGCGACATCGCAGGTTTGAAGTGCGCCGAGGAACAAGTTCGAGCGTTGATCGATCGCGAAGTAGCGCGCGGAATCGAGACGCAGAACATCGTCGTCGGAGGTTTCAGCCAAGGTGGAGCGCTCGCATCGTGGGTCGCGTTGCGTCATCCGAAACCGCTGGCCGGATTGATCGCGCTCTCGACATTCCTCGCCAAGAACGCCCCGGTCGAGGCCGAAGCGTCACCTGCCAATCGCTCGATCGCCGCGTTCGGCGCACACGGCACACGCGACGGCGTCGTTGGGATCGCCTACGGTCGGACGCTCATGGAGCGACTGCGCAAAATTGGTTGTGACGTCGAATGGCACGAGTACCCGATGGCGCACGAAGTGTGCATGGAAGAGATCGCGCACTGGGGCGCTTGGTTGCGCGCGCGGTTCGAGTAAGCCTTCTACTTTTCTGGAGTGCGTGTGCGCTCACGACAACACGAACAATGCCGCATCGCGATGCGCGCCGAACTCCCTGATTCCTTCTTAGCGGTCCATCACCACTTGGATGACATCCTCGGTGGAGCAGTTGCCAAGTCGAACCCAAACGACTTTGGGCAGATGGCCAAGCACGAAGCTGCGCTGATGAAAGTCCGCATCCTTCGACACGATCGTCTAGCCGTTGGATTTGGCGTACTCCCAAATGTCCAAGTCGTCGGCCGCAGACAGGCCCACATTCCGAACGTGCGCCGAACCAGGGACGTGAGACTCGAGATGTGCGACCAACCGATGCGACATGTTTTGGTCGAACAACAACTTCACGCGTTCTCGCCCATCAAGCGTCGTTCGCGATCGGCAGCGAAGGCAAGACAGGCGCGAATATCCTCACGCTCTAGATCTGGGAAATCGGCAAGGATCTCGTCATCTGTCATGCCCGAAGCCAAGTACTAGAAGACGCCGTAGACCGTGATGCGCAGGCCCCGAATGCACGGTTTGCCGCCGCGTTTGCCTGCTTCGATGGTGATGATTTTCGAGTAATCCAGGCTGCGATGGTAGCGCTTTTCGAGTGGGACCGGGTGCAGGTGTCGCTCGCCGTGCCGGCCACGACGAATCGATGCGCGATGAACGCGGTCGCGGCGCCAACACGGCCGCGCTGCTGCGGCAGAAGTTCTGTCGGCGCGCGGTTCGAGTGGATCAGGTGCGGCGACCGGGCCGACGTTGTGGCACGGCATTCCACGGATCTTCGGGCCACGAGTGTTTCGGATAGCGGCGCTTCAATTCGTTGCGCACTTCGAAGTAGGCGTTGTTCCAGAAGCTCTTCAAGTCGTCGGTGACTTGTTGCGGTCGATAATTCGGCGCGAGCAGGTGCATCACGACGCGCACTCGACCGCGCGCGATCAACGGTGTTTCAGCCAGACCGAAAAGTTCTTGGATGCGTGCCGCGAGCACCGGCGGTCGGCCTGATTCGTACTGCAATGCGATCCACGAGCCGCTCGGAACTTGCAATCGTTCGGGAGCTTCGCGATCGAACGCGGACTGTTGCGCGTACGTCCATTTCGAGCGCACGAAATCAGGCAAGTTCTTTTTCTTCAAGTCGGCGAACGAGCGCGAACCACGGCAGAATTCGACCAGGTGTTCGGTCAAGAACGCTGCGTCGACAGCGGGCAACTCTAGTTCAGGCAACCAAGTGCGAAGGCAATTCGCGCGCGTCGCGAACTGCTGATTCGCTGATTCGTTCAATGCGAGAGCGCGCTCCAAATCTGTCGCCGCCGCTCGCGCCAGGACTTCCGCCGTCGACTCTTCGTCGGGAGTCGCGCCTTGAACGTCGTCGAGCACAAGGTCGCCGTACAAGGTGCGTTTCGCCGCGAAAACGCGCTCTTTTTCAGCGTCGAAGACGGCCTGAACTTCCGTGCGGACGAGTTTTGGATCCAACCATTCGCGTTCGACGGCCGACGCTTGGCGCACGAGCGCTTCGGCACGTTCACCGCGCGAACCAGCGTCCATGTCGACGCACACGAAGAGCTCGTGATCGAGCACGCCCGACTCGTCCCCGAGCTTGACGCCGCGCCCGCCCGTCATCACGCCGCGCTTCTCACCGGCACCGCGACGCGACGCCAGTCGATCGGCGTACGCGGCAAAGAGCGCTCGCATCAGAGCCTCGGAGGCGGAGGACTTGCGTTCGGATTCGCGGCCGAGCGTGCGCTCCAACTCGCGGTGCAACGCGTCTGCGGCGCGCGTGACGAAGCGCGCTGCGCCTGTGTTGATAGATCCGAATTCCGTCGACGTCGAACCGTCGCGTTCGAACTTCTCGAGCGCGATCACGCGATCGACGACGTCGGAATCGGTCACGCGCGCCGTCTTGGTGCGCGAGCGCTGGAACGGATCGCGCTCTTGCAACATGGCAGCGACTAGACACGCACTCGAGGCGACGCCGCGTGCGTGACCCTCGACGAGCAGGCGCGCGAGCCGCGGTTGCAACGGCAAGCGCGCCATCGACCTTCCGACTTCGGTGATACCGCGCGCGTCCAGCGCACCGAGCTTCTTCAGCGCGTCGATCGCGGCGTTCAACGCGGCGGCGGAAGGCGCTTCGAACCACGGAAAACCTGCTAGATCGCGTTCACCGAAGCACGCGAGCTGCAGCACGCTGCCGGCCAGGTCGACGCGGCGGATCTCGGGTTCCATCGCGTCTTCGAGCGAGTGCTGCACGCGCTCGGTCCACAAGCGTTCGCATGTTCCGGGCGCTGTGCGACCCGCTCGACCCGTGCGTTGATCGGCGCTCGAGCGCGAAATGCGCTCGAGTTCGAGCCGATCGAGTCCGACGCCGGGATCGAAGCGCATCACGCGAGCGAGCCCGGAATCCACGACCGCGGTGACGCCGTCGATCGTCACCGAAGTTTCGGCGACGTTCGTGGCGAGCACGACCTTGCGCCGCGTCGCTCGCCGCAAGACTTGATCTTGTTCTTCTGCCGGTAGATCGCCGTACAGATCGAACAACGCGACGTCGCGCCTGCGACACAACGCGTCGAGCTCTTCGTGCGCGCGGCGGATCTCACCGACGCCAGGTAGGAAAGCGAGTACGTCGCCGTTCGTCGATTCCAAGGCGCGACCGACGGCTCCCACGACGATCGCGTGCAACGGTCGATCGTCGTCGCGCGCTGCGTACGAAACTTCGACTGGAAACAAGCGGCCTTCGCTCTCGACGATCGGCGCATCGCCCAACCATTTCGCTAGTGCCGGTGCAGCGACCGTCGCCGACATCGCCAGGATCTTCAGATCCGGTCGCGCGTCCTTCTGCACACGTCGCGCCATCGCCAACGCCAAGTCGGTGTCGAGACTGCGCTCGTGGAATTCGTCGAACACGAGTACGCCGACGTGCGACAAGAACGGATCGTCTTGCAGCATGCGCACGACGACTCCCTCGGTGACGACCAGGATGCGCGTCGCTCGCGAACTCTTGCGATCGAAACGCACGTGGAAGCCGATTTCTGCGCCCAATTCGACCTTGCGCTCGTCGGCCATGCGTCGGGCTGCTGCTCTTGCGGCGATGCGACGCGGCTCGAGCATCAACACGATTCCGGCGCCGGCGAGCCCAGAGTCGAGCAACGCAGTAGGCACGCGCGTTGTTTTCCCGGCTCCCGTCGGCGCGCGCAGAACTGCGCATGGATGACGCTTCAACGCTGCGACCAATTCCGGCAGCACCGCGTCGATCGGCAGAGTTGCGAGAGGCTTCGTCACAGTAGATCGAATGCGCGCGACACGTTCGATCGAGCGTTCAGTATCGTATCGCGCCCATGCACGCACTCGTGCTCCCCTTCGACGACAAGGCACCTCGCATCGGTGCGGATGTGTTCCTCGCGCCGACTTGCACGATCCTCGGCGACGTCGTGATCGGCGATCGCGCGTCCATCTGGTACGGCGCGGTCGTGCGCGGGGACGTGAACTCGATCCGCATCGGCGCCGACACGAACGTTCAAGACGCCGTCGTCGTACACGGCACGCTCGGCGAATGGCCGGTGATCGTCGGCGATCGGGTTTCCATTGGACATTCGGCCGTTTTGCACGGCTGTGTGATCGAAGACGACGTGCTCGTCGGCATCGGTGCTCGCATTCTGGACGGAGCACGGATCGGTGCAGGCTCGTTGATCGCCGCGGGCGCTTTGGTACGCGAAGGCACGATCGTTCCTCCACGGTCGCTGGTCGTCGGCATGCCCGCAGTCGTGAAGCGCGAACTCAACGAGCGCGAGGTCGACTTGATTCTGCGGACACCTGGCCGTTACCGCGAACTCGCGCGCAAGCACGCGGCGACGATCGCGAAGGCGGCGGCGAAGCCATGAGCAAGAAGATGCAGCCGAAGATCGACCCGCAGATCATGGCCGCAGAACTCGAGCGCGCCGATCGTCGACGCGTCTTCGTCGCGTTCGGCTGGATCACCCTGCTCGCCTTGGTCATGCGCGCGATCCACTTGGTGCAAGCGCGCGATGTACCTCTGTTCGACATCCTGATCGTCGACGGTCGGCAGTACGACGCGTGGGCGCGGCGCATCGCGGCCGGCGATTGGATGGGCAGCGAGACTTTCTACCAAGCGCCGCTCTATCCCTATTTTTTGGCCGTTTTGAAGACTGTTTTCGGCGACGGGCTCTGGCCGATCCGCATCGTGCAGGCGCTGCTCGGCGCGACCTCGTGCGGCTTGCTCTTCTTGGCCGCGCGCAATTTCGTCTCACACAAGGTCGGAGTCGTCGCTGGCGTCATCCTCGCGATCTACCCACCGGCGGTGTTCTTCGACGGGCTGGTGCAGAAGGCCGCGATCGGTGGATTCATCGTCGTCCTGCTCTTGTGGCTGATCTCACGCGTTCAGAGGACACCGACCGCCCTGCGCTTTCTGTCACTCGGCGCCGCGCTCGGTGCGCTTCTCCTGACGCGAGAGGAAACGATCCTTCTCTTTCCTGCGTTGCTCTTGTGGGTCCTGTGGCGCTTTCGCGAGCACGCGTGGAAACTGCGCGGTGCTTGGGTCGCGTCGCTCGCGGCTGGCGCGGCGCTACTCCTGCTACCGATCGGTTGGCTC
The DNA here is from genome assembly GCA_034440255.1 of Planctomycetota bacterium. Classification (GTDB taxonomy): domain Bacteria; phylum Planctomycetota; class UBA1135; order UBA1135; genus JAEUIA01. The sequence continues at coordinate 60,412 of JAWXBU010000157.1, forward strand.
AATCACCACGTCGGCGGCGAATTCCTGATCACGACATCGCAGGCCGGTTCGAATTTTTGGATCGGCAATCGCCCTGGGGCAGAAGGAATCTACGCGCCCCTGCGACCCGGTCGCAGCGACACTTCGCTCGAGCGTGGCGATGCGTTCGAACTCGCCGAGATCGAGATGGGACGCAAGCTCACACCGCGCGAGGTGTCGAAGTTCTGGTTCGATCGAGCGTTCGCCTGGATCGGCGACGAACCTGTCGCGTGGTTGAAGTTGCTCGGGCTCAAGGCGGCTCTGCTGGTCAATTGGTTCGAGGTACCCGACGCCGAAGATCAGTATTTCTACGAGAAACACGAGCCTTTTCAGGGCTTCGTGTCGCGCTTCATTCATCTCGGGATCATCTTGCCCCTCTGCGCAGCCGGGCTCGTGTTGGGTTGGCCGAGGCGTCGCGACTTGGGCGTGCTCGCCCTGTTGCTCGCAGTTCTGTGCACCGGCGTCGTGATGTTTTACGTCATGGGTCGCTATCGCTATCCGATCGTCCCGATCGTGATCGTCTTCGCGGCGCTCGCCCTCGTTCAAGGATTCGCGCTCGCTCGCGTCGGCGCTTGGAAGACGTTGATTCCAGCCGTCGCGGCGTTGTTCGTCGCGGCAGTGTGCTCGAACTGGACGATTCACGCCCGCGACTCGCAGATCAGCATGTCGCACGTCAACGCCGGAGCGGCGCTCGCATCCATGGATCGCCTGGACGAGGCGAAGGTGCAGTACGAGGAGTCGCTGAAGCTCGATCCGAATGCACCGGAAGCCTGGGCCAATCTCGGCGCGTTGCACGGACGGCTGGGCCAGATGGACAGAACGATCGAGTGCTTCGAGAACGCGCTGAAATTGCGTCCCGATGATCCGCGCTTCCACATGAGCTTGGGTACCGCCTACTACATGAATCGCGACGCGACGAGAGCGGTCGCAGAACTCGCGCGCTCGATCGAGCTGTATCCACAGGATCCCGAGGCTTGGAACAACCTGCGCTACATCTTCGTGGCTGCGAAGGAGTGGGCGCGCGCGGTGGACATCGCTCGCGGAGGAGCCGCTGCGAATCCGGAGGACGTCGGCCTCGGCATCTCGCTCGCATGGTTGCTCGCGGTCGTGCCGGACGAGAAAGTCGCCGCTCCACTAGAAGCGCTGGCGATCGCGCAGCGTTGGGCGAAAAGAACGGCCGGCACGAACTCCGCCGTCATCGACGCGCTTGCAGCGGCGCTCGCACGCACCGGCCGATACGACGAGGCGCGCGTCGAAGCGCTCGAAGCTCTGGCGATCGCCGAGCGCTCGGGCCAGCGCGATTCAGTGGCCGGGATTCGTGCGCGAATCGAGTTGTACACGCAGAAAAAGCCCTATATCGAAAGCTCCAAGTGAACGCACCCGACCCTCATGCACCGAATGCGACGATCGTCGCTCGCCGCGATCTGAACGATCGCGTGGCGATCCTGCACGTGCGCCCCGACGGAGGCGAAGTCGCCCCGTTCGTGCCCGGTCAGTTCATCCAACTCGGTCTGCCGGCCGACGAAGTCGCGCCTCCGCCGGACGCGCCGACGCGCACGAAACTCGTCAAGCGTTCGTACTCCATCGCCAGCGCCCCGCGTGAGCACGAAGCGTACGAGATCCTGATCGCGTTCGTCGACAGCGGCAAATTGACGCCGAAGTTGCGCGGCTACGGTATCGGCGATCGCGTGTGGCACGACCCGGTGCCGAAGGGTCACTTCACGATGGAACGTGTCGCGCGTGGACAAGATCTCGTGTTCGTCGCGACGGGCACCGGCGTCGCGCCGTTCGTTTCGATGCTGCGACAACACGGTTCGGATACGTTGCGTTTCGCACACCTCGTCGTCGTGCACGGAGCGCGCGAACAGAGCGATCTCGCCTATCACGACGAACTCGTCGGTGCGGCGAAGCGCGATCGACGCGTGCGCTACGTGCCGATCCTCTCGCGTGAATCACGCTCGTCCGACTGGAGTGGACTGCGTGGGCACGTGCAGACAGCCCTCGAGCCGGCCTGCTTTCAATCACGTGCCGGCTTCGCGCTGGACAAGCTCTCTGCGCAGATTTTCCTGTGCGGCAATCCAGCGATGATCGACGACGTGCGCCTACGACTCGCGGCGCGCGGCTTCATCACCAATACGCCGAAAACACCGGGAAACGTGCACTTCGAGCGCTACTGGTAGCCGCTCACGGTTTGACGCCGAGCGACATGTGCTCGTGCACGACGCGCCACTCGCCGTCGTGTCTTTGGTAGCCCAGCGTGAGGTGCCCGAGCACGTCCAGCTTGTTTCCGTCGGGCATCACGGCTTGGAGGCGCGCGATCGACGCGGTGATCGCCGTGTCGTCGCCGATCCAAGTCGACACCGCGCGCGACTCGGACAGCGAGCCGCTCGCGAATCCGTTGATTCCAGGACCCCAAATTCCCGCGTACGCCTTCCAGCCCTCGATCACGGTCTTCTCTTGCGACATGCCGTCGAAGGACAAGAACTTCTCCGACGTGTCCACCGCGCGTGACAGTTTGTCGAGCGTGAACGCCGTGCCGGCTTCCTTCGTCCACGCCGTGAGAAACGCGTGCTTGGCCGACTCGATCCCGGCAGAATCGTCGAGTACGTCATGCACCCGCGTCGTTTGACAGCTGTAGAACGTGAGTGCGAGGAGCGAGAGCGAAAGTGCGCGTGCGTGCGACATGAAATCTCCGGATGAGGGGCTTGGAACGGTACGGATGATAGCGAGCGCCTCAGCCGCTCTTTGGTCCACGCCGCTTCTTCACCGCTTCGCGCAACAAGAACTCGATGTGCGCGTTCAGGGAACGCAGGTCCTGACCGGCCCAAGCGCGCAAGTCCTCGAACAGCTCCGGTTGGAGCCGTAAGAGAAACGCTTTGCGCTCCTTGGATTCGGCCGAATCCTGCGTTTCCTCAGGCTTTCCCATCTCGTTTCAGTTGTAGAGCGTGCCCGTGTTCACGATCGGAACCGGGCTCTGGTGCCCGCACAAAACCACGAGCAAGTTGCCGGTGAGCGACGCTTTGCGCTCGTCGTCCAGATGCAGAACTTTCTTCGTGGACAGCTCAGCGATCGCATGTTCGACGATGCCGACTGCGCCTTCCACGATGAGTCGCCGAGCCGCGATGATTGCCCCAGCTTGTTGACGTTGCAGCATGGCCGCGGCGATTTCGGGCGCGTAAGCGAGATGGCTCAACCGCGCCTCGAGGATTTCGATCCCGGCGATCTCGAGGCGCTGTTGCAGTTCGTGCTGTAGTTCCTCAGCCACGAGTTCTGCGCTGCTGCGCAAGTTCGAACTGACCAAGTTGGTGTGATCGTCGTCGTACGGGTGTTTGCTGGCGACCGCGCGTACCGCCGACTCGGCTTGCACCTCGACGAACTTCTCGAACTCGACGACGTCGAACAGCGCTTGCGCGCTGTCGCGCACTTGCCACACCGTGATCGCACCGATTTCGATCGGGTTGCCGAGCAAGTCGTTCACCTTGAGCGTCTTGCCGTTCAGGTTGTGCACGCGCAGCGAGATCTTCTTCTTCGACGTGAACGGGTTCGTGTACCAGAACCCGGACGTTCGGACCGTGCCGCGGTAGCGACCGAACAAGACGAGCACGCGCCCCATGTTCGGCTCGACGATGAAGAAGCCGCCGATGAGGAGGCTGAACGCGATCAAGCACGCGACGGCGCCGAACGCGTACACCGGCTCGTGCAGTCGACCGGCTTGGACGAAGCCCGCGACTGCAGCCACGAGCAATGCGAGACAGAGCACGAGCACCGGATAGCCGGAGATCGGCGCGAAGACGTTTTCCTTGGACACGTTGCGGGATTGCATGGGTTCCTCTGGGCCGCCTGGGCCCGGCCAGCTTCATATCGGTTTGATATCACTTCGATACTACCTCGTTTCCCGATGAAAATTCTGACCTGAATGGCGTAGATGACGCTAACCCTAGTAAGACAAGGACTTGCAGCCGCCCTTCTACTCGCACTCCGAGCCGCTCATCCCTAGAATGCTCGTGTGAGCTCCCCCGCCCCCACACCGATTCGCGACACCAATCTGCCGCGCGACGCGGCTGGTTTCAGACTGCGGCGCGAACTCGGACGAGGCGGTATGGGCGTCGTGTACGAGGCCGAGGAGATCGCATCCGGCCGTCGCGTCGCGCTCAAGATCCTGCTCGCCGATCTCACTGTTTCGGCGGTCGCTTACGAACGCTTCCAACGCGAAGCGCGACTCGCTGCGGCGATCAGTCACGAGCACTGCGTGTTCGTCTACGGCGCACATCAGGTCGAAGGCGCACCCGCGATCGCGATGGAGATCGTCGACGGCGAAACGCTCGAAGACAAAGTCGCGCGCAAGGAACCGATCCCGATCGAGACGGCCGTGCGTTGGATGATCGATTTGATCGACGGGCTCGAAGCTGCGCACAAAGCCGGAGTCCTCCACCGCGACGTCAAACCGTCGAACTGTTTCGTGACGAACGAGGGTCGCGTGAAGATCGGAGACTTCGGTCTCTCGCGCACGCTCGAGCTCGACGTGCAACTCACACAGACCGGCCAGTTCCTCGGCTCGCCGCTCTATGCGAGCCCCGAACAGGTGCGCGGAAGAGCGCTCGACGGACGCAGCGATCTCTATTCGTGCGGCGCGACGATGTACGCGATCCTCACCGGTCGCGCACCGCACTCGGGATCGAACGTCGGCGAAGTGCTCGCGCGGATCTTGACCGAGTCGCCCGATGCGCCGAGCTCGATTCGCCCGGAGATTCCGCGTGCGATCGATCGTGTCGTACTCCGCGCAATGGAGCGTGAACCCGCCAAGCGGTTCCGCGACTTGGCCGAATTCCGTGAGGCCCTCGCGCCATTCTCGAAGTCGGGCGCGGGAATCGCCGCGCGCTGGCGCCGCATCGTGGCCTACATGGTCGATGCGACCCTGATTTCCGTGGTGAGCACAGGCCTGTTCGCGCTCCAGCGCGTGTTCGATCTCGATGTGCTCCGCGTGTCGGACGGTAGCGTCGACTCGGAGTCATTGCCGAGCGAACTCGCGATGCACGCGCTGAGCTTCACGGTGTTCTGGATCGGCGAGGGCCTCTTCGGCACGACGATCGGGAAGTGGATCTTCGGCCTGCGCGTCATCTCCGTGTCATCGAGGGAGAAAAGCCCCTCGGCAGCGGCTCTGCGTGGCCTCGTGTTCAACCTACCCACGGTGCTGATCCGGCTCAGCGCAGCCTTCTTCATCGCGCCGCCTGCGCTAGCGGCTGTGGTGGCCTCGTTGGGCTCGCTGGTTTCGCTGGCGCTGTTGTTCGTGACGGCACGTCGGTCCAACGGTTGGCGCGGTGTTCACGAATTGTGGAGCGGAACAATCGTGACGCCAACCTCATCGCCGTTCCGTCGGACGCAGCTGTCCTCGCCTCCACCGGAGTTCGACCTGGCGCCCGGTCACGAGTCGCAGGAGAAGATCGGCGACTACGCGATCCAGGGTCTGGTCGGAAGCACGCCCATCGGTCGCCTCATCAAAGCGCAAGACTCCACACTCGAACGCAGCGTGTGGATACACGTACCGACGCAGCTCGCCGGACTGGCGGACGAATCTCGTCGTTCTCTTTCACGGCCGGCGCGACTGCGCTGGCTGGGCACCATCGAAACGCCCGAAGGCAGAGGTGACGTGTTCGAATCGCCCGGTGGAACGAGCTTGCCGATTTTCGCAGCTCGACGTCCTCCTCTGGAGTGGTGGAGAGCGCATCAACTCTTGACGGCGCTCGTGAGTGAATTGCGAGTCGACGGCGATCGACCCGGTGGTGTGGCGCTCGAACAGGTTTGGATCGATCGCAATTGGAATCTGCGTGTGCTCGATCGGCCGATCGGCACCGGGCCGTTCGTTCAACATGCAGATGTGACGCTCGTGCACGAAGCGTCGCGCGTCTTGCTCCAAGGTGTCGGACCCAGAGCACTCGAGCTGCCGCGCGATCTACCGGGCCGGGCCGAGGGAATCGTGAAGCGCTTGGTGGGTGAGGCCGAGGCCTACTCGAGCGTCGCAGCGCTTGCTCAGGACCTCAAGGAACTCGACGACATTCCAGCACGCTTGCTGCGACACGCTCGTACTTCTCAGCTGGCCATCAGCGCTTTCGGACCACTGGCATTCGTGTGCTTTTCAGTCGCCACACTGCACCTCCTCGCACCGATCTTCAGTCTCACGTCCAGCATGGGCATCTTGCAACGCGACAAAGAAGCAAGGGAAGAGAAGAGCATCATCGGAATACTCTCGCCCGAAGAGCGCGAGGCCCATGAGATCCTGCTGTTGCACGGGCTCGACGATCCGGTGGGAAGGACCACCGTGAAACAATTCAAACCACCTGAGCTCGAGATGATCGAGGAGATCCGCGCGAGACACGTGCAGATCGACGAAGGACAGATCACGTCGGCCGAGGTCTTGGTGGAGACGATGCAGACGGACGATCCCGCGCGAGCCGCTCTCGACATGTTCCGTAGTCCCTACAAGTTGGCTCTCTCGCTGTCCGTGATTCTCGCGGGGGCTTGGGGCTTCGGCGCCACGTTTTTCTCGTTCGTCCTGCGCGGAGGTCTCACGCTCTCCATCTTCGGTGTTCGCGTGCGTGGAAAGCGCGGCCAGTACGCGGCGCGCTGGTTGTGTTGCGTGCGAGCCGTACTCACTTGGACTCCGCTGTTCGGCGCTCTCTACGCGGCGAGACGACTAGCAAGCCAAGGCCATGAGATCCCGGCTGCGATCGTTGCCGTCGTTGCCGCATCGATTTGGATCGCGCTCGTCGTGCGCGCCATGATGAATCCCGAGCAATCGATCGTCGATCGACTGCTCGGGACTCGTCTCGTTTCGCGCTGATCGCCCGGTTAGAGCGTCGTCTGGAACACCGCCGCGATCCACTCGTTGAACACGGTGTAGTTCGTTTCGCGCGACACGTCGGCGAACACGAGCCGCTGGACCTGAGCGAGAATCATCCCGAGGCCTTCGATCGAAGCTGCGCGCCGGATGTTCGATCCCGTTTCCGTTCTGGCCAATTCCGACAACGCCATCAACGCGGCGGACGATCCGTTCGCGGCCATCGCTGACGCGGCCAGCCCCTGAAGAGTCGGCTGATTCAGCTTCATCAGCATCTCGAGCATGACCGGAACGTCTGGCGATTCACCGAGGATGCCGAGTGCATCCGCGATGCCCACGCGAACGACAGGCTGTGCTTCGACCTTCAAGCGTTCACGCAGAACTTGGAGCGAGGCCTCGCCACCGAGCAGGGCCAGTGCACTCGCCGCGTACATGCGCTGACGCGCGTCCGCTGCATCTGCGAGAGCTGCCCGCAGGTTCGAGCACGCACTTTCGTCGCGAGCCATGCCCGACGCGAGCCAGTACGCACCCATGCTTTCTTGGTTGCGCTCACGCGACGTCGCCTCGCGAATCGTGTGTCCGATGCTGCCGGTCACGTCCAGGTCCGCGACTTCGCGCGCTGCGATTCCGAGCCCGAGCGCAGCCCAGCGACGCATGCCGCCGTCGCCTTTTTCGATCACCTTGCTCAAGTACGCGAGAGCCTTCGGACCGCTCTGTTTCCCGATCGATAACAACATGAAGACGCGCGTGAGCGGTTCCGATTCGAGTTCGTACGCCGTCATCAGAGCCGGCAGTGCGAGCGAGTTCTTGAAGTCGCCGAGCGCGAGTGCCGCCGACCGTCGCAGGTCGAGACGCGCTTCCGACAAGAAACTCTGCATCTCCGACAACATCGCATCGTCATGTGAAGCGCGCAGCGATTCGACCGCGCGGCAACGCACGCTCGGTGACTCGCTGTCGTCCTTCACCATGCGCAGTGCGTAGCTCTCCAACTCCTCGCACGGCGCCATGACTTGGTAGACGAGCGCCGCGACGCCGATCGAATCGCGATCCGCACGCGTGCGATCTTGGATGAGCTTCGCGATCTCGACGTCGAGTCGATCGTCGAAGTCGCGCTTGCGACCGAGGCCCAGCGCGACGATCGCGAGCGGGCGTGCGACAGACGAGATGCGTGACTTGGAATCGGGATCCAGCGCTCCGTGCTTGGCGATCGAGAGCAACGGCACGACCGCGTCGGCTGTGCCGGTCGCACCCAACGCCAGAATCGCTTTGTGACGCACGTCGACGTTCGGGTCGTCGAGCAACTTCACGAGCTTCTCTACGGCCGACCCGCTGCCGACGCGTCCGGGCGCAATCGCCGCCGTCGCCCGAATATTGGCATCACCGTCGGTGAGCGCGGCCTCGAACAGCGGGATCGCAGTCCGACGTGCTTGCGCGATCGCAGTCCGCAATGCGTTGTCGGCGTCATCCCCCGTCATCGGCGCATTCGCGAGCGACAGCCGGTTGGGCCGCATGAACTCGCTCTTGTTGTATTCGCACCACAACCACCACGTGTCGTCGTTCGTCGTGACGAGCGTCATCGGTCGTGGCATCGCAGGACTCGCGCCGCTGCCACCGGGATTGTTCGGTGCGGCCCCACCATCGGCGCTGCGTCCGCCGCCGCCGCCGGTCGATACCCCGCCACCTCCACCACCCGGCGTCGAACCACCC
>JAWXBU010000158.1:0-5651 GCA_034440255.1 Planctomycetota bacterium
ACGACCGGCTGATAATCCGCCGCACCCGGCTGCGTCTGTCCCGTCGCGCGCACGTACAAGTCGAACGCCTTCTGCTCGATCGGGAACTTGTAGCGACCGGTCTTCAACCGCCAACCCGCCGCTTTCGACAGCGCATTGCGCATCCACTGCGGGCCTTCGGTCACGTGCTTGTCGTAAATCGCCGCCGTGTTGTTGTAGAGACGCCACGTCTCGCGCACGTCTTCAGGCAGCGGCGTGTTGTGCGAGTTGTACTTGTATTCGAAGCACTTGCCCCACTCGTAGAAGTCCTTCGGCGGGACGTAGCCGAGCTTGATCGCCGCGTCGTAATCCTCGGTGCCGGGGATCGGGCGGAAGGGATAGACCTCGGAACCGGCGATCGGGAACGCGTGCTTGATCGCAGCCGCTTGCTTCAACGTCGCGATCATCGACTCGCGTGTTTCACTGGGATACCCGATGATCCAGAACGTGCCCGGCACGATGTTGCGGCGCGCGAGCTTCCCGATCGCGAGCGGGATGTTCGCGATCTTGATCTTCTTCTTGATGCGTTCCTGCATCTCGGCGGTGCCGGCTTCGGCGCCCAGCCAGAGCAAGTGACACTGCGATTCCTCGAGCAGATCGAGCGTCTCTTCCTTGTACCGCATGATCGTTTCGATCTCGATCGTGCCGTTCCAATGGATCGGCACCTTCAAGTCGACGAGCGTTTCGCAGAACTCTTTGGTGCGCTTCTCGTGCACGCCGAAGTTCGCGTCTTGGAAGCGCAACACGTCGAACTTGAAGCGCGCGTGCAACTCCGCGATCTCTTCCGCGAGTTGCTTGCCGGGGATCGCTTTCCACCTTCGTCCCGTCACCATCGGCGAGCAGCAAAACGTGCACGGTTCAGGGCAACCGAACGAAGAGAAGTGACTGAACCCGCGCGGCGGATTCTGCGGCGTCCAATGACCGGGCAGCGGGAAACGGTGGCGCACTTTCATGTGCGTCGGCTTCACCTGCAACTCGGCGTAGCGCTCGTACTCGAGCAAGTGCCACGGCACCGGCGCGAACTGATCGAAGCCGACGACCGTGCGGTGATTCGTGTAGTGGATGCGTCCGTCGCGCCACAACGCGAGACCGGCGACTTCGGCCAAATCCGTACCTGAATCGAGCGCTTTCACGACCTCGCGGAACGTGATCTCGCCTTGACCGAGGCCCACCGCGTCGGCGATGCCCGCTTCCAAATACATCTGCGGCGTGACGCTCGGAAACCAACCGCCCCAGATGATCGGGAGCTTCGGGAACTTCTCGCGCACGGCTTTCGCGACCACGTAACCGTCGTACACCTGGTAACCGAGGATGCACGAACTCGCGAAGCACAAGGCGCCTTCGCACGCCTCGAGCACCTTCGCGATGTAGTCCTCCTCGATCATCGCGTCGATCATCACGACTTCGTATCCGTCGGCGATCGGACCGGAGGCGATCTGCAGCAGTTCGAGCGGCAGCAGGTCGGCGCTGAACATCTCGCCGCTCGTCGGATCGGCGCGATGCGGCAGGAACAGGACCAGTTTTTTCTTGTGTGCGATCACGATGTAGGTGCGCTCGGCGTCACGCCGGAAGTGTGGTCGCGTTTGATCATTTCGTCTTGCGTCTTTTGCCCCGTCATCTTGACGAAGACGTGGAAGAGCTTCTGTTCGACGGGGAACGCGTAGTTCTGATTGCGCAGACGCCAGCCGGAGAGCTTGCTCATCAACTTGCGCACCGAACCCGAACCTTCGCGCGCGAGGTTGTCGTAGAAGGTCGAAGCGACGCCGTAGCGCTTCCACTCCTTCAATACGTCGAAGGGCAAGCCGATGTCGTCGAACGCGTACTTGTACTCGAGGCAAGAGCCCCACTCTTCGAGCGAGCGCGGCGGCTGATATCCGAGCTTGACCGCCGCATCGAAATCCTCGGTGCCGGGGATCGGGCGGAAGGGGAAGATGTCGCTCGGGCTGTTCGGGAACTGGTACTTGATGCGCGCAGCCCACTCGAGCGTGGCGCGCATCGATTCGCGGCTCTCGTTCGGGTAGCCGATGATCCACGACACGCCGGTTTGGATGCCGCGATCGTTCAGGCGACGCAGCGCACTCTCGAGATCGCCCTCGATGTCGATCTTCTTCTTGATCTTCTCTTGCTGCTCTTTCGAACCGGCTTCGGCGCCGAGTGCCGCCATGTGGAAGCGCGACGCGCGCATCAGATCGAGCGACGGATCCTTGTAGCGAGCGATCGTCTCGATCTCGTACGTGCCGTTCCACCAGAAGGGCGACCCGGCGTCGACGAGCGCCTGGCAGAACTCGTTCGAGCGCTTCTCGTGCACGCCGAAATTCGCGTCTTGGAAGCGCAGGATGTTGATCTTGAAACGGTCGTGGCACTCGAGCAGTCGCTCGGCCAACTGCTTGCCGGGGATCGCTTTCCACCTACGTCCCGTCACCATCGGCGAGCAGCAGAACGTGCACGGTTCCGGGCAACCGAACGACGAGTAGTAGCTGAATCCGCGCAACGGCGTGCCCGGTTTCATCTCCCACGGATCGGCGTACTTGTGGCGCACTTTCCAGTTCGAGCTCGTGTCGTTCTGCAACGCCACGTACTTCTCGAAGTCGAACAAGTGCCACGGCACATCGGGGATCGTGTCGAAGCCGATCACTGCGCGATGCGGCGTGTAGACGATGTGGCCGTCGCGCCACACCGCGAGTCCGGGCACGGTCGCGAGGTCGACGCCGTTGTCGATCGCTTGGACGCACTCCCAGAACGTGATCTCGCCCTGTCCCAGCCCGACGGCGTCCGCGATGCCTTCTTTGAAGTACAGCTCGGGCGCGACGCTCGGGAACCAGCCGCCCCACAACATCGGAAGCGCGGGGAATTTGGCGCGCACCATCTTCGCGACGCGTGCGCCGTGCGCGACTTGGAAGCCGAGAATGCACGAGCTCGCGAAGAGCAGGGCGCCGTCGCACGCTTCAAGAACTTTCTTCTCGTAGTCGGGCTCGACCATCGCGTCGATGATCACGCACTCGTACCCGTTCTGATCCGGGAGCCCCGCGATCTGCAGGAGCTCGAGCGGCGTCAAGTCCGCGCTGACGCGCACACCCTGATCGGGATCCGCGCGATGCGGCAGGAACAGGACCAGGCGTTTCTTGCGTTGGATCATCGGGCGGGGGAGTTCGAGCCGACGATGCGGCATCCGATCCTCACGTCAGCGTGCGTGTGTGCAGTATGAACGTTGAATCGCGGTCTGTGGGGCTAGCGCTGCGGATCTCCACCTATCGACGCGTTCGCCGCTGATCCTGCGAGGATGCGCGAGCATTCGGAAATCCATTCCCAAGGGTCTAGCGACTGCGGCACCCGCCCGATCCTGAGTGCGAAAAGTATATCCGACCGACCCGGGCAGGAGGTGGTGAGGGTCCCCCGATTCGCTTCTTTGCAGCGGGAGCATGTCGACAGGTGCTCGATCTTCACCGACCCTCGATCGTAGGCTCTCACGGCACATTCGGCGTCGCCACGCCCCCGGGCGACTCACCCCCCTCCGAGGCCATGAAGTACCTTGAACTCGATTTCGAGCGCGAAGCGGCGCGCGTGGAGGCCTGGAACCGCCTCTCGATCAGCGCCCGCGACCTTCTGCTCGCCCTCGCGCCCAACCAGCCGGTGGTGGCCGACCCCTACGGCCCTGAGGTCGCTGACATCACGAAAATGGGCCTGATCACGCACCTGGTCGGCACACCGCGCATCCGCATTGCGGCCGAGGGCGTGGACTGGCTGGCTGCGATGCGCTCGCTCGTTCGTCTCCAACGTCAGGCGAGTCAGTCTCCCGAGGACTTCGTGCGGCGCTATCTGCACGAGCACTTCCACATGGAGGAGCGCGATGCGCTGCCGGCCGTGGGTGGGAACTTCTACTCGCGCGCCGATGAACTGACCCTCGCGCTCGTCAACAGCGCGACGCATGCCAAGAGTTTTTTCGCGCTCACGCATGGCGCGGCATGGGAAGCGGCTCGCCGACCGAAGCAGTGGCGCACGGACAGCCCGCGACGCGAACCGTTGCTCGGAAGCAAGGCGAGTTTGTCTGCTGCACAAGCGTTGTTGAACGCGCTCGTCGAGCGGAACGAGCCGGTGGCCTGGCACGAGTTGACCGATCTCCTGCCGCGCGCACATCGCAAGCACATCTGGAATGCCGTGCGCATTCTTCTGCGTCACTTGTTGGCCTTCGGAGCGTGGTCGACAGAGCGGCGCCTGCCGATGCTCGAAGTCCTTCCGCACGTGTGCAGGCGGCTGCTGCGCCCGCCAGCCCAGCTGCCAACCGTCGTTCAGGCCACAGTCGTGAGTTCGAGCGCCGATCTGCCCGGCGACGTCGCCTCGCTGTTGGTCGTGATCGCCGGCGGAACGATTCGGTTGAAGAGCAGCGGGCGCGAACTCTTCGATCGATCGCAGCAGGAGTTGAGTGCCGCTCTTCCCGCAGACGACGCCTGGCTCACGACGCTTGCGCGCTACAGCTACGGAAAAACGCGGCTTCAAATGGCTCTGGATGTCGTGCTGCGTTCGCGATTCGCAGAGAGCGAGGGTGAAGCGGGCAGCGATCTGCGTCTGTCGATCACTCGCAGCGGACAGGAGTGGATTGCGTCGCCGTCGACGGAGCGCTGGCTCACGGTTCTCACGCCGATTCGGGCCGGCCTGATGATGCGTTCGGGAGCGAATCCCGACACGTCGCGCAACTTCGTCGATCCTCTGCAGGGTGCGGCGATGGCAGTCCTAGCGCTCCTGCCTACGGCCGATTTCGTCGATCGCGATGTGTTCCTCGACCATGCTGCGCGCGAGCGGAATCCGCTGATGTCTGCCCCGACGCAGCTCACGGGCGCCGGCGTAGTCAACGGTTGGCGCGGTGAAGTGCTCACAGAAGAAGCGCTCGAAAATCGCTTTCGATACGAGCTCAGCACTCTGCTGCAGGAAACGCTCGCCCCATGCGGCGGATTGCGCTTTGCTCGCGGAGCCCAGGAGCACGTGTTGGTCGGGCTCACTGAAGTCGGAGCGTGGTTGCTCGGCAAGCGCCAATCCTTTCCGGACGATGTGGGGGAGGTCAACGTCGGCCGTGCGATCGTGCAAGCCGACTTCACGATCACGTTCACCGCGCGTTCGCCGCAACTCGAGGCGCGCGTCGCGCGCTTGGCCGAGCGCTTGCCCAGCGCCGACTTGCCCAAGTACCGCATCACACGCACCAGCATCCAGAATGCTGCGGCCGCTGGATTGACTGCCGAGCACGCGCTCGCCGACCTGACCGCGATCTCGACGCACGCGCTGCCGCAGAATGTCCAACACGAAGTGAAAGCGTGGTTCGGAACGGTCCGGCGCGTCGCTCTCACGCCTGCGACACTCTTGCGTTGTCCGGACGCCGAGACCGCCGAGCGCGTCATGGACATCGCCGGCAAACAAGTCGAGCGCATCTCGCCCAACGTGCTGGCACTCGTCGATGCGAAGAAACACGCCGATCTGGTGCGCAAGCTCAGTCGCGCAGGAGTGTTCGTCGAATTGCCCACGGCGGGCGGGCGCAGACTGCGGCGCTAGTCCTGAAACAAGCGCTTCGAGTCGAGAAGTACGGTGCCAGGCACGCATTTCCACGCTTCCGTGGTTCGAGTTCGCGTGATGTTCGTCGCAGACGG
>JAWXBU010000159.1:0-39599 GCA_034440255.1 Planctomycetota bacterium
CTTCGAGCGCGCTCGAAGTCACCGACACCGCACGGGTCGAGCGCAGTGATGCGGCTCCGACCGCGGCTGCAGCGAGCAGTGCAGTGGAAATCAGCGGTCGCATCGCCTCGGATGGCGTGTGCACCGACGACGAAGCGGAAGTGTTCGTCACTCCGGTCGGCCGCACCTCGGAATGGCTGTCCGACTGGCTCGACAAAGGCGACAAGTCCTCGCGAGATCACGTCTACGGCCGCTCGCGCATCCTTCCCGACGGCACGTTCCAGGTCAGTGTTCCGGCGGATTCGACATTGCTGTCCGTCCACGTGCGCGGCCGCTACTTGTTCTCGGAGAATCCTGTGGCCATCGACGTGCGCTCGCCGGTGCTCGTCACGATTGCGACCGTTTGTGGAGCGTGCATCGAAGGACGCGTTCTGCCGCCAACTGGAATGGAGCCGGTCACCGACGATCTCGAAATCGAACTCGGGATGAGCATCGAGGCGTTGGCAGCGCGGCGAGGCGCAGGACTCGAACGGAAGACCACTGCGAAGGACGGCCTGTTCTCGTTCAAGGGGTTGCCGACGAAGTACCCGCTCGAAATCGAAGTTGCGCTCGACACCTATCCGCCCGCGACGAACTCGGTCGGCGAACTTCAGCCAGCGCGAACGACCCGCGCCGACCTGCAGCTCGTACGTGGCGGCACATTGCGCGGCCGCGTCGTCGGTCCTGACGGAGCCGCCGTCACGGACGCCGAGGTGCGCGCCTTGCGTCCGGGTCGTTGGTTCGGATTCGACGACAAGGCTGTGCGGGAGAAGAAGAGCGCGGTGGACGGCACCTTCGAACTGCCGGCTGTCGCAGTCGGCAAATTGAAGCTCTCAGCACAGAAAGATGGGCTGATCGCCGGTGATCCGCTGACGGTCCAGGTCGGCGACGGCGCTGTGATCGACGGTCTCGTCATCACGCTCGGATCCGGCAACTCGATCGAAGGGACGGTCACGCTGCCCGACGGCAAGCCTGCGACGGACGTCCGCGTCAGCGTCGAGTTCGACAAGGGTCAGATGTTCGGGATGAACTCGCTCAACGCCGCCCGAGGAAGCGGCGGCAACACACGATCCGCAGCGGACGGCAGCTTCGTCGTGCGCGGATTGGGCGCGGGGCCGTTCACGGTGAAGGCCGAGATGGCGCTCGGCGATCCGAAGCTCGCAGACGAGGAAGAGAAACTGCGTGCGCGGAAAGACGACGTGAAGCCGAACACGAAGGGCTTGGCTCTCGTACTCGCCGCGGCGAGCGGTGTGCGTGGCCGTATCGTCGATGCGGCGGGCAACCCGATGAAGGAGTATTGGATCGCGGCGCAGAGCGTCGGCAAGACGTTGCTCAAGGAATTCGGCCAAGAGCACATCGACAAGCGGATCTCGGACGAGAACGGCGCGTTCCTGGTGCAGCTCTCGCAGGCCGGCGATTGGGAGCTGTCGGCGTCGCAAGCGGGATACGCGAATTCACAGCCGTATGCACTGACTCTGCCGCTCGCCTCTGACGCGCAGGAGATCGTTATCACACTCGAAAAAGAGGCGCGGGTCAGCGGACTGGTGATCGACCACAACGGCCGACCCGTCCCTGGCGCGGATGTCGAATTCGCGACAGGCGAACCCGGCTGGATGAGACAGGTGAGTTCGTCCAAGGTTCCGCGCACGAAGGCCGATGCCGACGGCCGCTTCACGCTGAAAGGATTGAGAGGCGGCGCCATCAAGCTGTTCGCGAGCGCGAAAGATCATGCGAAAAGCCTCGAGACGCCGGTCGATGTCGGGGCCGGCGAAGAACGTGGCGGCGTCGTACTCACCCTGCGCGTCGGTGGACGATTGACGGGCGAAGTGTTCGACGGCGGCCGTCCCGCGACGTCGATGCTGATCCAGGCGACGCTGACGGTCAGCGCCGATCAGTCCGCTGGTTTGACCGATGGAAACGGCAGATTCGCGATCGAGCACTTGGAGCCTGGCGCGTACCAAATCATCGCGATCAGCACGAAAGCGCGGGGCGCGGACGAGGACAGTGGAAGCCTCGACCCGGCCGCGATCATGTCGCAGATCAAGATGGCGAGTGCGGAGATCGTCGACGGTCAGGAGACGCACGTCGTGCTCGGTGCTCCTCCCGCGGATCCGGTGCAGGTCCACGGACGCGTGACGCATGGCGGCGAACCGTTCGCCGGCGCGATGGTCGTGTTCGCGGGCGTGTCGAAGGACTTGCTCGCGGGCATGAAGACGGCATCGGTGGCGAAGGACGGCAGCTACTCTGTCGAGCTCGACGGGCCCGGGAAATACTCGGTCACCGTTCAGAGCTTCAGCGGCCAAATGGGCGAGCAGTCGAGCGTCGAGTTCAAGCGCATCGTTCCGGCTGCGAAGGACGTCACGATCGACATCACGATGCCCAACGCGCGCATCAGCGGTCGCGTCCTCGGTCCTGACGGAGCGCCAGCCGCGGCCGTCGCGATCGGTCTGCAGAGCGAGAGCGGCGTCGAAACAGGTTCGCTCTTCACGGGTCAGTTCGTCATGAAGTCGACGGACGCTCAGGGACGCTTCGATCTGAAGGCGATCAAGCCCGGTACGTACACCGTCGTCGCAGGCGGTTCCGCGTTCGGCGGTGCACTCGGCGAAGAGAAGACGTTCGGACGTGCAACGAAAAACCACCTGGTCGTGAAGGACGGTCAGTGGATCAAGGATGTCGATTTCCGACTCGAAAAACCGGGTGTCGTGGCCGTGACCGTCGTCGGTGCGGATGATCGACCTGTGTCGGGTGCGAGCGTCTTCGCGCGCGACGCGGAAGGACACGTGGTCGACGCGCTGTCCATGCTCGTGACGGGTCCGGACGGAACTGCGAACTACTCGGGGTTGTCAGCGGGTCGCTACACGTTCACTGCGCGCGACGGAGATCGCGCGAGTTCCGACAGCGGTGTCGTCGAGGTCGAAGCGGGTACGTCCAAGAAGGTCAGCGTGACACTCGCGGGCGGAACGGTCCTCGTCGTCAAGGTCGTGAACGACAAAGATGAACCCGTCGATGTCTCGCTCGTCGTGCTCGATGCTGCGGGTCGCGACGTGTCGGGAATGATGGGGTTCGCCGAGATGCAAAAGCGGTTCAGCAGTGGATCGACGAACCGCGACGAGCAACGCATTGGCCCGCTTCCTGCCGGAAAATACCGCGTGAGGGCGGTGAACGAAGCCGGCAAAGTCATCGAGAAACCCGTCAGCTTGAGCGGTCAAGCCGAACGCAAGGTGACGCTGCAGTTCGACGCATAGCTGCATGTCGTGCGATCGCACGTGGCCGTTCTCGATCGACGTTCGATGATCGTGACGAGACCGCGGAGGCGACGATTACGCGCGCGGCTCTGAATCAGCCGACGTCCGGCGCGTTCGCCCGCAACCACTCGATCATCGCGAGCATGTCCGGCGGAAGCGGCGCTTCGAACGTCACACGTTCCCCACTCGTCGGATGATCGAACTCGAGCTTCGCCGCATGCAAAGCATGCCGCGTCGGCAACGGGGCACCACTCGGCAGCTTCGAGAGCACACGACCGCGCGGCTTGTACAGATCGTCACCGACGAGCGGCAAACCCGCCGCACTCATGTGCACACGAATCTGGTGCGTGCGCCCGGTCTTCGGGAACGCGGCGAGCAACGCGAACCCCTCGAATCGCTCGCGCGTTTCGTAGTAGGTCGACGCGAACCGCCCCTCGCCCTCGGGCAACGTGCCGATGCGATCACGCACGCGTTCCGAACGGCCGAGCCAACTCTCGATCCAATCGCTGTCGAAGCGCGGCGCACCGTGGACGATCGCGGTGTACGTCTTCGCGATGGAGCGCGCGCGAAACTGATCCTTGAGCGCACGCAACGCCGCGTCCGTGCGTCCGAACACGAGCACACCGCTCGTTTCGCGATCGATTCGGTGCGCCACACCCGGGCGCAACGGATCGCCCAGATCACCCATCGTGCCGAAGCGCGCGACCACCAGGTCCGCAGCACCGAGCTCGCCGTACTCCGAATTCTTGTGCGTCAACATTCCGGCCGGCTTGTCGATCACGACGATGTCGTCGTCTTCGTGCAACACGGTGATGTCGCCTGTGCTGCGCGACACGGGCGTCTCGGGCCGCGTCTCGACGTCGATTTCGAGTGCGCCCCCGTCGAGCAGGATCAGGCCGGGCTTCGTGACGACCGCGCCCTGCCAGCGCACGTGCCCCTCACGGATCCACGTCTGCAGGCGGTTGCGCGAAATCCCGGTCACGAGGCCTTGAACCACGTGGTCCAGGCGTGTGCCGCGCGCAGCGTCGGACACCGTGAATTTCCGTGTTTCGAAGGCTCTCTCCATCTCGACCACTGTAACAAGCTGGACGCGCCGGAGCGCTCTTCGAACGCAGCGGTTCCACGGCGCTCGCACATCGCGTACACCCATCGGTGTCCCGCGAAACACTAGAACCGAAGCCCGCGCCGATGAATCACGCCAGCCCGCAGGTCCTACTCGTCGACGACGACAAAAAGACGCTCGACCTCATGCACGCGGCCTTGTCGCGCTCGGGGCTCGAGATCACGCCGGCACTCACGCCGCGCGAAGCGATCGAGCTGCTCGAAACGCGCCGCTTCAACGCGGTCGTCACCGACGTGATCTTCGACGGCTTCTCGGAAGGTGCCGCAGTCCTGAAGGCCGCGCGCGCGAAACAACCCGATGCGATCGTGATCCTGATGACGGGCCATCCGCTCATCGAAGGTGCGGTGTCCGCGATCAAATTGGGAGCGATGGACTACCTGCAAAAGCCGGTCGATCCGCGCACTCTCGCCGCTTTCTTGCACCGCGCACTGAAGGAGCGCGAGATCGAATCGTCGAGCCTCGAGTTCGGCGATCTCGTCGAAATTCTCTCGTCGATGGTGGCGCACACGATCGAACGCGTCGATCCGTACACGGCCGGTCACGGCGCTCGCACGCGCAAATACTGTCGCTTTCTCAGCGAGGAACTGGGCCTCGACACGGCTCGACGCGAACGACTCGAGCTCGCTGCCATCGCGCACGACTACGGCAAGATCTACCTCGACGATCTGGGTTTTCTGACGAAGAACGGCCCGCTGACGGACGCGGAGTACAAGGAAGTGCAGAAGCATCCGGTGCTCGGCGCGCGCAAGCTCGGCCATCACGAACACCTGCGCGAAGTGCGCGACGTGGTCGCCGAGCATCACGAGAAGTGGGACGGCACCGGTTATCCGTACAAGAAGAAGGGTACGGACATCTCGCTCTCGGGTCGCATCCTCGGCGTCGTCGAAGTCTTCGACAGTCTGTCGACGAAGCGCTCGTACAAGGACGTCTGGCCGCTCGACAAGGTGCTCGAATTCTTCGCGGAACAGCGCGGGCGAGCTTTCGATCCCGACGTGCTCGATCGCTTCCTCGTGCTGCTCGAGCGCCACGGCGATCGGTGGATGAAAGATCCGGCAGCGGACCGCGAAAAAGCCGAGCATGAGCGCATGTCAGCGTCGTCGGGCCTCTCGCCGAACTGAGTGCCGCACGTGCGCGAGCCGAGTCAGTAGGGCAGGCGCTGGGCCCGGCCGAACCGGCACACGAATCGTCGGATCGTCGGCGTGAATCTGTCACGATCGACGCCTGCGCGACTATCCTGTCGGGCCCCCGTGAATTCGATCCACGCTCTCCTCGCGCTCCTCGCGGCGCAGAATCCGATCGCCCCACCGTCGACTGTGCTCGTCCCCGGCGGTCGCACGCGCATCGGCATCGAGGTCAAAGACGTCGAGCGCTTGATGGCAGAGGAAAGCGAGAACGTCAATTTCGCGGGTGCTTTGATCGCCGAAACGCCGCGCCAGGAAGTCGTCGTCGATTCGTGTTGGATGATGGTGACCGAGGTCACGCAGGAGCAGTACGGTCGTTTCGTGCACGCGACGCATGCGCTGCCGCTCGAGAGTTGGTGCGAGAAGGCGCTGGCGAAGGCCGCCGCTGAATTCGCCGACGCTCGAGCGAATGAGCTGCTCGTCGGTGATGCACCGAGCGCGACGCGCACCTTCGATCGCCGCGTGTGGTGGACGCAGAACGCGGCCCGGATCGACTGGGAGATTCCGCCGGAAGACGCGCGCTCGCCCGTCGTGTTCGTCGACTATGCAGCTGCGCGCGCGTATTCGCGTTGGGCCGGTATGCGCTTGCCGAGCGAGTTCGAATTCCAACGCGCGATCAAGGGCGACACGAATCGAGTTTTTCCGTGGGGCAATGATTGGGACGACGAAAAGTACGCCGTCACGGGCAGCGCGAAGAAGAAGGGCGGAGCGCGCGCCGTCGGCAGTTTGCCTGCGGGGCGCAGTAAACAAGGCGTTTTCGACCTCGTCGGCAACGTGTGGGAGTGGACGTCCAGTCCGTTCGTGAAGTATCCCGGCTACGACTTGCGCGTCTTCGAAGTCGGCTACGGACGCGAACGTCGACCGATCAATGCGATCGCCGATTGGGATCCCGATCAACGCGTCGTCGTCGGCGGTTCGTTCCAAGCGCCGCGCTTGATGTGTCGCGCGACGGTGCGTCGCGGCAGCGTCGTGACGCAGTCGACGGGTGCGCTCGGCTTTCGTTGCGCGAGCCACCTCCGCGCTGGCGTCGATATGGCGCGCTACGTTCTCGAGGACGATTTCGACGTGCACTTGCGACCGCGCGTCGACGGTGCCGCTGTCGATTTCGACCTGGAAGCAACGTTGTGCGTAGACGGTTGGAGTACGACGAGCGCTACGGACGGACCCGAGCACTACGCGATCGTGGAAGACTATCGATACGTTCTTTTCGCTCCGAGCGCGCGCATCGCTGCCGCAGATGCAGGCGCATTCGAGAAGCGCAGTTTGGAAGAGCCGGTGCCGCTCGGATTCTTGTCCACGAATGTGCCGCTCTACGATCCGCCCCTGGATCCGGGTTCCTACGTTCTCGCGTACCGTGCGCGCGGCGTGCGCAAACTCGGCGAGCCGCGTGCAACTTCCGTCGCGCAGTTCGGCAAAGCGCCGCTCGAAGAGACCTTGCACTTGGACGTCGCGTTCGATCACGTGATCGTCAGCGACTTGCGCGGCACGCCGATCCTGGCACTGCGCACGAGCGTGGCGTACGGCCCCGAACGCGAGAGCCGCATCGCATCGACCGCGCTCGAAGAGAGCAGTGCTCGCGCGATCCACCTCGAACTCACGCTGCCCTGCAAGACCACGAACAAGGGCTTCGCACTCGCACTCGATTTGAAGACGACACCGCTTGAGCGCGCACCAATGTGGCGGCGCTAGTTGTCTCGACGCGGCGTGACCGCCTTTTCCGCACTCACTGAACTTCGATCCGCGCTGACCCCTTTCACTCCACGACGCTCATGAGATTCCAAACCGCACTCCCGCTCGCTCTTTCCACGCTGTGCATCTCCATCGGTTTGCTCGAAGCGTGCCGTGTCACGACGCCGATCCACGAGGCGCGCAGCGAAGTCGCGTCGGTCGAATCGGCTCGCGCGCCCTCACCCAGCGACGTCGGGCTCGGGTCGAGCCGACACGAGCAAGAAGTGATGAAGAGCAGTTACTGCGCGAGCTGCCACCCGGACGCCTATGCCGAGCACGAGCAGAACACGCACGGCCGAGCGTTCACGGACGAAGAAGTACGGCTCGCGACTGGCCGCTTTTCACAGGCCGATTGCATCATCTGTCACACGCCGCGTCCGATCTTCGAGAGCGGCATCGGACAGAATCCGATTCGTCGTCATCACGATCTCGAAGCGGGCAACACCTGCATGACGTGCCACTGGAAGGAAGGTGCGGACTACAGTCGCTTCACCGGCGGTGCAGAGTGCAGGTCCGCGTTCGATCCGCGCGTCGGTACCGTCGAGGCGTGCGCCTCGTGCCATCGCAATCACGGAACGCCTTACCAATGGGAGCAAGCTCCGCGTGGAATGGCGGCCGGGAACACCTGCATCGACTGCCACATGAGCGTCGTCGAGCGCCCGATCGCCGTCGGTGGTCCTGTGAAGGCCGTGCACAGTCACGCGTTCCCCGGCGGACGCAACGAGGCGCACTTGCGCAAGGCCTACTCTTGGGACGCGCGTCTAGAAGGCAACGAAGTCGTCGTCGTGATCGAGAACAAGGGTGCGGGCCACAACTTTCCGACGGAGTTGAAGCAGCGCTCCGTCGAATCCGTCGTGACCGTCAAGGACGCGACAGGGAAAGTGATCGCGCGCTCGCGCATGACTTTCCGCGATCCGTACAAGCGACCGTACGGTCTGACGTTGCCCGTCAACACGCAGATTCCGAGCGGTGAAAAGCGCACGCACCGAGTTCCGATCGCAGTCGCGGACGGCCTGGTCGAGTGCGAACTCCACTACAAGCTCTACTACCCGATCGAGGACAATCACCCTGATCTCGCGCGTCAACTCGAAGGCAAGACGATCCCATTCGCGAAGCTCACACCCAGCACGAAACCAGTCGAATCCGAGCCCGAAGTCGCGGTCGTCACGCCCGAGAACATCTCGCCCGAGAAGGCCAGTCCCGCGAATCTCGTCGACTATGCGCATCTAGCGATCGGCAAAGTCGAAGTCACCGTGCCGTCCGGCTCGAGCGCGAAAGACATCGACGACTTGATCGCGCTGTTCCAGTTCCCTGTTCCGCAGGCGAATGTCGAAGCGCGCAAGAAACTGACGGCGATCGGTGTTCCGGCACTGCCTGCGCTCGTGGCAGCGATGGGTTCTTGGGACAACAAGACTTGGAATCAGGCGATGGCCGTGATTGAGGCGATCGGCGAGCCGGCGATTCCGTCGGTGGTCGCGGCACTCGATTCGAACGAGCTCTACGTCCGTCTGCACGCGTGCGAGATGCTCGTGCGACTCGGTGTTCCGGCTGATGCGGTCGGGTCGCAATTGATCGCGAACTTGGGTCGTCCGAATGCGCTCGATCGCAGTCACGCAGCCCTTGCGATCGGTGAGCGCAAGCTCGCGGCGGCCGTTCCGAACCTGCGGAAACTCGTGCTCGAAGACCGCGATCCCGACGTCGTGCGCGCGGCGGCTCGTTCACTGGCACAGTTGGGTGCGAAAGAAGCCGTGCCGGATCTGAAAGTCGCGCTCAATCGATTCGCGTGGGCCGAAACGCGCCGCGACCTGGCCGAGGTGCTGGCGAAATTGCACGATCCGTCGGGAATTCCCGTGCTGATCGCAGGGCTCGACGAAACGGACGACCTCGTGCGTGAGAGCTTCTTCGAGACGCTCTTCGGCGTGACGGGCAAGCACTTCTGCTACGAAGCGCTCGCGCCGCGTGACGAACGATTGGCCGCGATCGCGCAATTCCAAGTCTGGTGGGCGAAGGAAGGTGACGAGCACGCGCTCCGCCATCCGCTGAAGGTCGATCCGAAAATTCGCGCAGAAGTGAAGCGTATCGCCGAGAACTTCGGCGGCTCGGACGGTTCGGTGCCAGCCGGCGACGACGCGAAGATGCGCGAGCGCTTGATGGACATCGGGCCTGAAGCCGTGCCTGGCCTGACGATGATCGGCCTGAAATTCCCGGCAGGTTTCTATCAGAAGCGTTCGCTCGTGTGCTCGGTGCTCGGCGACTTGCGTCATCCGGACGCAGTGCCAGCCTTGATAACTGTGTTGCGCGATCCGGTCGTCGGAGTCGCAGCGTGGGCGAACGAAGCGTTGGGCAAGATCGGCGACAAGACGGCGTTGCCGGCGGTGCAGCGTTACCACTCGCGGCTGCGGTCGCTGCACAAGGCGGGACAGTTGCCCGCGAGCGCGGGAGCACCGGACGTGTTGCTCGCGCAGGCGGCAGCGACGCGCTTCAAGTTGGGTGACGCGCGAGCGGAGAACGATCTCGTGTCGGGACTGCTCTCTGACGACGAGGGGGCGCGAGCGACAGCGCAAGTAGCGCTTACCGAACGTTACGGGCTCGAACTCGAGTACGACGGTGCTGCGTCGCTCGACGAGCGGCGTGCGGCGGTGGCGAAGTGGTTGAATCGGAGACCGTAAACGGCACCTCCGAACCGACAGACACGGACGCAACAAGCAACGCAACGGACGATTCGATAACGCCTAGCAGTCCTTTGAAAAACTCCGGCCTCTGAACGCAACGTGCCGAAGCGATGCAAGGAGGCCGACGGAACGACGGCAAGTGTTTCCGCGTCAGGAGCCGATGCCTTCGTGCTGAGCGCTCCTCAGGAGCACTCACAGCGGCAATGGCCTCCCTACCCCCTAACCATTGAACACGCCCCAACGAGCTCGACGCAGGAGCGCAAAGACCTGCTTCGCGGAGCAAGTCGACTCTTTCACGGGCTGCTAAAGTCATGCAACGCCGCAAGCTCGTTCAGCATCCGCGACCGGAACCGACGTTTCCACTCCGACACAGAACCCCCTCCGTCGCATCGAACTCGCCGAAACATCCCCTACCAGTCCGACTGACTCAGCACACTTGGCCGCCACGCCCCTTATCTTCTCTTGACAGAACCCCGTGCGCGTGAATGGCGGTATTCCGCCACTCACGCGCACGGGGTCAGCGATGCGGAGCACGCTTGTGTAGTCCTGTGCTCCCCTGCGCCCTCGCCCCGCTCTTCCGCCTCGCGCGTCCACGCACTTCGAGTTCTCGACTGACCAGCCACACTGACCAGCCACACCGACCAGCCACACCGACAACTCCACGCCATCGACCCATCCGCTCAAGCGTCCGAAAGATTGCGCTCGAGCAACTGCAGCTCCACTACGAGTTCCGCTCGACGCACTTTCTCCCCTTCGACCACTTCAGGATCCGCACGTTCGACGAACGCCGCATTGCCGAGCTTCGCGTCGATGCCTGCGATTCCTTGACGCACTTTGTCCGCTCGCCGCGCGAGCACGTCCTTCAACTTGCCTAGATCGACGTTCTCCGCCAACGTGACGAACACTTCGATTCCACCTGCGACAGCAACCGCCGAATTCTTCGGACGGGCAGTTTTCTCGGCAATTTCGCACGTTTCGAGAGCCGCCAGCGCCTTCACCGTAGCCGCATGCGCGAGCAGGACATCCCGCTCGGCCTTCACCGGCGCCGCGATCTTCGCGACCAGCGGTTGACGCTCGCCGGCACTCGTCAAGTTGCGCACTTGACGCACGGCGTGCACCAAATCTTGGATGCTCTGCATCTCGGACTCAGCCCGCGCGTCGATTTCGAGCCCGGCACCGTCGGGCCAAACGTGATTCATGAGCATCGGCAGCTTGCGCGAGAGTGTCTCGTTCAAGCTCTTCCACAAGACTTCGGTCACGTAAGGGGTGAACGGATGCAAGAGCGCGAGCGAATCGGAGAGGACGCGCGCCAACGTGCCGCGCGCCACGGGTCCCGACGGATCCTCCTTCGAGCTCATGCGGCCCTTGACGATCTCGACGTACCAATCGCAGAAGTCGTTCCACACGAATTGGTACAGCGCTGTCGCTGCGTCGTTGAACAAGTACGCGTCCAACTTGGCGGAGACTTCCGTACGAACGCGTGCGAGCCGCGACAGGATCCAACGATCCTCGAGGCGAGTCTGTGCTCGACCCTCTTTCGAAGTCGGATCGACGATCTGCGCTCCACTCATGTTGAGGAGCACGAAACGCGCTGCATTCCACACCTTGTTACTGAAGCGATAGCCCTGATCGAACCGATCCGGCGACAGCTTCACGTCCTGCCCTTCTTTGGTGAGCAGGATGAGGGAGTAACGCACCGCGTCCGCTCCGTACTTGTCGATCATCTCGATCGGATCGATACCGTTGCCGGCCGACTTCGACATGCGTCGACCTTTGCCGTCGAGCACCGTCGCGTGCACGTTGCACGTCGTGAACGGAATGCGCTGCTCCATCGGCAGATGGTCCATGAACTCGTATCCGGCCATCACCATCCGCGCCACCCAGAGGTAGATGATCTCGCGCGCGGTCGACAGGAACTGCGTCGGATAAAAACGCGCCAAATCAGGCGTCTTTTCCGGCCAACCGAGCGTCGCGAACGGCCACAGCCATGAACTCGCCCACGTGTCGAGCACGTCTGGATCCTGGCGCACGATCGGCTTCTTCGTGACGGGGTGCATCGATCCGATCGCGAGATCGGTGCGCGACGCGACAGGCACGTTGTCCTCGTCGTACCAGACCGGAATTTGATGCCCCCACCACAACTGACGGCTGATGCACCAGTCGTGCACGTTTTCTAGCCAATCGAGGTAGACCTTCGTCCAGCGCTCAGGCCTGAACTTCAAGCTGCCATTCTTGACTGCCGCGATAGCGGGCTTCGCGAGCGGCTCCATCTTCACGAACCACTGTTCGCTGACGATCGGTTCGATCACGCTCTTGCTGCGATCCGAGATGGGGACGTTGTGCACATAGTCCTCGACCTTGCCGAGGAGCCCGAGCTCGTCGAGCCGCTTGCAGATCGCCTCGCGCGCCTTCTCGCGCGCAATGCCAGCGAACTCACCGGCGTTCGCATTCAGACGTCCGTCCTTCTCGTACAGACTCACGATCAGGAGCCCGTGCCGCTTGCCGCGCTCGTAGTCGGCCGGATCGTGACCAGGAGTCACCTTCACGGCGCCCGTTCCGAAGCCGAGCTCCACCGACTCGTCCGCGATCACCGGGATCTCGGCCGACACCGCGATCGGATTCACGAGGTCGTCGAAGTGGTAACCGTCGCGGCGCTCACGCACGAGCGGCAGGAGCAGACTCTTGCCGACCAGGTGACCGTAGCGCTCGTCCTTGGGATTCACCGCCACGCCGGTGTCACCGAGCATGGTCTCAGGGCGCGTCGTGGCAACCGTGATGAACTCGCCCGGACTGTCCTTCACCGGGTAGCGCAGTTCGTAGAGCTTGTCCTTGCGCGACTCGTTCTCGATCTCGTCGTCGCTGACCGCGGTACCGAGCTTGAAGTCCCAATTCACCATGCGCGGACCGCGGTAGATCAGGCCCTTTTCCCACAGGCGCACGAACGACTCGCGCACCGCGGCCGTCATCATCGGCTCCATCGTGAAGCGCGTGCGCGACCAATCGCACGAGCTGCCGAGGCGGCGGAATTGCTCGAGGATGTAGCTGCCGTGCTGCTCCTTCCATTCCCAGACGCGCGCGAGGAACGCGTCGCGACCGAGGTCGTTGCGCGTCTTCTTCTCTTTCTCGAACAGCTGCTTCTCGACGACCGCTTGCGTCGCGATGCCTGCGTGATCGGTGCCCGGCACCCACAGCGCAGTGAAACCGTTCATGCGGCGGTGACGGATGACGATGTCTTGGATCGTGCCGTTCAACGCGTGACCCATGTGCAGAACGCCCGTGACGTTCGGCGGTGGAATCATGATCGTGTAGGTCTTCTCCGCGGGCGGCGCGACCTTGGGCGAGAAGCCGCCAGTGGCGAGCCACTCCGTGTAGATGCCGGCTTCGAATTCAGCAGGCGTGTAGCGTGTCGAAAGTTCCATGAGTTGCGCTCGAGTCGCGCACACGCGGCATGCGTGTTTCGCGAACTTGGGCGGCCACTTCAACCATGGCGCGCGGTCAGGTCAAGGTCGCATCGCGATCGTGCACGCTCGCGAGCGAAACGTCGGCCGGTCGAGAAGAATGTCCGGCGGCGGCGCGAGTCGTGATGTGCACGAGCGAGCGGAACTCTTCGAGCGAATATCCGGCGGCGATCCATACGCGCTCACCCAGTTCCGCACGTGACAAGCGCTCGGGTCCGGCGAGATGTCGCAGGCCCGTTCGGGCTTTTTTTCCAACGGAAACGAGCGCGCGCGCCGCCTCGCGTACGTCGAGCGGTGTGCGCCACTCGTCGTCGAAGAGTGACTGTATGCCACCGCGACGCAGCGCGGTGATGAGTGAATCCGACGCTCCGAGAGCGCGTCCGAACGAGTCGCCGAACAAGAGCGGCAGTCGCGCGATCAGCGCGTGCTCGTTTGCGGCCAGAACGGAGCTTTCGCCCGCGCATTTCGAGCGCCCGTACTCCGACAACGGCGCCGGTTCGTCGAGTTCGGTGAAGCGTTCCGCGGTGGGCGCGCGCCCGCCGAACACGAGATCGGTCGAGACGAAGACGACATGAGCGCCGCATTCGCGAGATCGCTCTGCGATTCGCCTCGGGAACTCGACGTTCAAGACGTGCGCCAACTTCGGGTACCGCTCACATTCGGCGATCGTCGACAACGCCGCACAGATGACGACGTGATCGGGCGCGAATGCGTCGATCGCACGCTCTGCATCGCCTTCGACGAGCGCGTCGCAGTTTCGAAACGTGATCGAGCGCGCGTCGACTCCGACCGCCGGGGGAGCGCGTCCTGCGACGCCGACTTCGAATCCAGCCGCGAGCGCCTCGCGCACGACGTGCACGCCGAGGAATCCACCGCCGCCGAAGACGAGCCATTTTCGCGGATTGGACATGAGGTCGCTACGTTAGCGCGCGATGAGTCCGGGCTCGAACAAGCAACACGTGCTGGTGATCGCAAATCCGATCGCAGGTCGCGGTCGCGGCGAACGAACGGCGCGTGAGCTCGAAAAGGCTCTGAAACAGGCCGGTTTCGCGGCCGAACTGCATCTGACGCGAGCGCGTGGCGACGGTCGCGAGCGCGCAGCGGCGATCGGGCGCGAAGTCGACGTCGTGGTCGCGGTCGGCGGTGATGGAACTCTGTCCGAAGTCCTGTCGGGTCTGCCGCGTCGCGACATCGACGTCGGCGTGTTGCCGATGGGCACGGCGAACGTGCTGTCGCTCGATCTGAAATTGCCGCACGACGTGAACGGTTTCGTGTCGATGCTGCGCGATCGAAAGACGCAAGCCATCGACTTGGCGCGCGTGAACGAAACGCATTTGTCGTTCCTCGTGTGCGGAATCGGTTTCGACGCCGACGTCGTCCACGAACTCGAAAAACGCCGCAAGGGTCCGATCACCAAGCTCGATTGGACGCTGGCTGCGATGCGCGCGTTCGCGTCGTGGCGCAATCCCCGCTTGACCGTCGAGATCGACGGCGCACCTGTCGCGGGCGAGTTCGCGCTCGTGCTCGTTTCGAACATCGTGCATTACGGCGGTTACGACGTGCTCAGTCGCGACCGCGTCTTCGACGATGGTCTGTTCGAGGTCTACACCTTCGAGGCCGGGTCGCGCTTGGGCCTGATGCGTCACGCGGTGCACGGCACCTTCGGCCGCTTCCCGTCGAAAAGAGCCGGTTTGCACCGCGGAAAACGCGTGTTCGTACGCTCCGAGACGCCCGTCCCGTTCCAAGTCGACGGCGATTTGCGCGGAGTGACCCCGTTCGAGCTCGTGGTCGGTTCGGAACCGTTCCGCCTCCTGGTACCCTCGTAGCGATGACGAAAATCCATCCCACCGTCCAAATTGGCGGCCGCACGTTCGGCGGCGGCGAACTGTTCCTGATCGCCGGTCCGTGCGTGCTCGAAACGCGCGAGCTGGCGCTCTCGGTCGCCGAACGCTTGGTCGAAATCTGTGCGCCGCGCGGCGTGAAGCTGATCTTCAAATCGAGCTTCGACAAAGCCAATCGCACCAGCATCAGCGCGACCCGTGGTCCGGGCCTAGACGGATTAGAGTGGTTAGCCGACGTGCGCGACCGCTTGAAGATTCCCGTGCTGACGGATGTACACGCTCACGAACAGTGCGCTCCTGCCGCAGAGATCGTCGACGTCCTGCAGATTCCAGCGTTCCTCTGCCGCCAAACCGACTTGCTGCTCGCCGCGGCTGCGACCGGCAAAGCAGTCAACGTGAAAAAGGGCCAGTTCCTCGCGCCGTGGGACATGAAGAACGTGGTCGCCAAGTTCGACGCGTCCGGCAATCCGAATGTGATGGTGTGCGAGCGCGGCACGACGTTCGGCTACGGTCGCCTCGTCGTCGACATGACCGGGTTCGAGCATTTGGCCGCGACCGGCAAATGTGTCGTGTTCGATGCGACGCACTCGGTGCAAGAACCCGGCGCGCTCGGCGAAAAGACCGGCGGCGACCGCAAGAAAGTCCCCGGACTGGCGCGTGCCGCCGTCGCGACCGGCCACGTCGACGGCCTCTTCTTCGAAGTGCATCCTGATCCCGATCGCGCACCGAGCGATGGCCCGAACATGGTCAAACTGGCCGATTTCCCAGCCATTTTGGAAGGTGTGCTGGCGGTACATCGGGCGGTGCGCTCGTTGTAGCGCAGCGCGCCTTCTGGATGGGGCGAGGGGCTCAGTGCCCAGAGCTCTTCGACTTCGGCAGCGCATTCCACATGCGCAGCGCGAGCAACATCCCGACGACGGCGGCCGGAATCATCACGATAGGCCAGTAGTGCCATTGCGCCGGATCCGCTGCGAGCAGTTGGCCGGCTGCATCTTTGTCGGTGTCGTTCGGCAGCACGCGTCCGAGGATCAGCGCTTGCGCAGCAGTCCCCAAGTACACGAACCCATCGATGATCCCCACCGCGACTCCGGCGTTCTTCTTGCCGCCGAAATCCATGCTCGCCGTTCCCGACAACATGCCGTGCACGCCGATGATGCACATCGACATGAACACCATCAGCCAACCTAGCGCCGGTCCTTCGAGCATCGCGATCATGACCAGTGAGCCGATGAGCATGAACCCGTAGAGCACGAACGAAACCGGACCACGGCGCGAACCGAACACTCGATCGGAAATGACGCCGGCGAACACGCCGCCGATGATGCCGGCGACACAGAGCATCAAGCCCCAGTTGTGCGGTACGAACAGATCGCTCTGGCCCGTCTGCTTCGCGAAGATCGTGTACCACTGCATGATCGCTTGGCGCAGATAACCGCTGCAGAACTCGATGAACGCGATCGTCAGGATCACGGGATTGCTGAACATGCGCTTCGCGACTTCGAAAACGGGCAAGCGTCCGCCCATGTCGCCCGAACTAGCGTCACCCGTGTCCAGGTCCGGATGTCCGACGTCGCTCGGATTGTCGTACACGAGGAACCAATCGATCACAGCGAACACGAGCAGGATCGCGGCCGGTACGTAGAACACCCAGGCGATCGGCGGCGTGCTCTCGGAAATCGACGGGCCCCAGTTCGGCGCCGTGTCGACGATGGTGCGGCCCCAGTCGTAAGCGAAATAGATCCCGAGCGAAATCAGGATGCCGAAGATGCCGCCGAACGTGCCGCGCTCGCGCACGTGGAACCAGTGCGCGTTGACCTTGACGATCGAGACAGCGCCGAAGCTCTGGAAGTACATGTTCACGCTGTAGAGAACGCTGAACCACGCGACGAGCGACGTGCCCTCGCTGGCTTGCTCATTGGAACCGGCCAGCGTCGCTCCCGCCGCCGGGAGCGCGTCGCGGAACACGAGCACGAGACCCATCGCGATGTTCGCGATCGCCGAACCGACCGCTGAAATCATGATCGTCGCGCGACCGCCGAGCCGATCCGTGAGCGGACCGTTGATCACGAACGAGAACCCGTAGATCAGCGTGCCCCAGAAGAAGATGTCGGCGAAGTCCTGCTTCGACATCTCGTTGCCGAGGGCGTTCTTCGCGACCGTCAGGTTGTAGCGCCCCATGTAGAGGAACGCGTACGTCAGACCGAGCGGCAGCCAATTGAGTCGGCGTCGCCTCAAGTACGCGGGAGAGTGCCCGAGTTCGACGCGCGGCAAGCGCGCCAGGACGAACGAAACCGCGACGAGGAGCAGCGCGATCGGGAGCAGCTCGCGCAACCAGGAGGGCAGGGAGGCGTACATGCGTCGGGCGAGACCATACCATCCGCACGCGGAGCGCTGCTCGCGCCTGTGATTTCCCGCTCTTCGCGATCTGCGTTAGGCTCATGCGCATGGGCTCCCAAGCACTGCGCGGCATCCTCACGAGCGTCGAAGCCACGGCGAAAAAGGGGCGCTTGCCGATCTGCGTCTTCGACCTCGACTCGACGCTCTTCTCCACGGCGCCGCGCAATCTCGCGATCTTGCAGGAGTTCATCGAAGAGCACCGCGGCGCTCATCCGCACTTGTCCGACATCGGCAAGCGCATCGGCCTCGAGGACATGGGCTGGAACGTCTACCAAGACCTTCAGCGCTTCGGCGTCGAGGATGCGCGCTTGCTCGAGCGATTGAAGGGTTTTTGGTTCGAGCGCTTCTTCACCGACGACTATCTGTCACACGACACGCCCGTCCCGGGTGCCGCTGAATTCGTCCTCGCCTGTCACGCCAAGGGTGCCTTGATCTACTACCTCACCGGCCGTCACGTCGGCGGCATGGAGATCGGCACTGTGCGGTCGCTGAAATCCAGAGGGTTTCCTTTCTGGCGCGGGCGATGCGTGCTCCATCTCAAGCCGTCCTTCGAGATGAACGATCGCGCGTTCAAGGACGACGCCGTGTCGGACATCCGTTCGTACAACGGCGAAGTCGTCGCCACGTTCGAGAACGAGCCGGGCAACGCGAACATGTTCTCGCGCGCGTTCCCCCAAGCGATGCACGTCCTGCTCACGACCATCGCCTCACCCGAAGCGGAAAAACCTTCCGCACAGTTGGTGCTCACAGACGACTTCCAACTGCGTTGACAGCTTAGGTTTCTAACTAGGCAATTGTTTCCGACCGCCGAGAAACGCCGTACTTACGCCAATAAATCGCATGCGGAATTGGCCTGAATGCAATTTCGAAGGTATCCTCTCTCGCCTCGAACGATGACACGATAAGGGCACACCAGTCGCAAGGCTGGGCCGCAAAGCCACGGGACCCTCTGGGTAAGCCGAGCTACCGAAGTCGTCGATCCGATTCCGGACGTCATCCGAGGGGCAGACGGATCCACGGATCCGCCTCGGGTTGGTGGTCGGAGTCGGAGCAAGCCTCGCTTTCTCCTCTTCGCCCCGCTCCGTCCTCGGGCGTTCGCGCTCGCGGCGGAGCGGACCCTCTTCCCCGCAGGCGTTCCGTGCATCCATGCGAGCGCCGAAGAGATGCGACACACGGAACGAGTGGAGAGAGCGACACGGATCGAACGCCGCGCGAGAGAGCGTGCGCTCGAGTCAGGGCCGTGCGAGCAATCGTGTGCGGGTGAGAGAGACGGCGCTCGCCCCTACAACGTAATGACGCACAGTGTCACGACGAATGAGTGCAAGGCAGGGTGGCCGGTGACGGCAGTCTTGGCAGAGAGCACGTGGGCGGTTTCGGCCGCTCACGCGCCGTGTGTGCGATGGGACGGGGACCCCGTCGCACGCACGGATGTGGAGTGGCGTCAGCGACTTCGTGGGGACAAAGTCGTTCGACGTCCGAAGGAGGAGATGCGTGGCATCGAGCTCGTGGGGACAAGCTCGGCCGCCGCGCCGCCTAGCAGGGCACGCGTTCACTCGCGTGTCGATCGCGAAGGGGTTGCACGGACTCACGTCTGAGCACCGCGATCAGATGGCCCGGTCACAGCTCGGGTCTGACTGCTGGGATTCTTTGCGGGAGCATGGGGCCGCGCCTCATGCTCCCGCTTTTTTTTTCGGGCTGAAATCAGGCAGTTTGCCGAGCGTCTCGTACCATCCCCCCCCCCTCCAATACCGTTAGCGCAGCCCCCGAGACCGCGCGACGCGAGACGTGGTGAGAGATCCGGGCCAGCATTTCCGCATGACGACGTGATCGTGCTCGACGATATCGTCACGCGCGGCGCAACGCTGCTTGCGGCAGTCAGCCGAGTTCAGGAAGCGCTCCCGGGCGCGCGTGTCCGCGGGTTCGCCGTCGTGCGCACACCCAGCGATCCGGCCGAGTTCAAGGAAATGTTCGCCCCTATCGCGGGCCAGATCACCCTTTCGCACGATGGCCAGACTGCGCGCCGACCCTGACGAAGCTCAGGGTGTTCGCAACTCACTTGGGCGTGTGAGACGGATTCCAGGGGCCCGATCGAAATGTCCCTAACCGTGCCCAAGAGCACGGCTCATACCGAACCCTACTCGTCCGCCCCCACTCGAAACCGATCCTTCAAGCGCTCGAGCAACCGCATGTGGATCTTGCACACGCGTGACTCCGAGATGCGCATCATCTCGCCGATCTCGCGCATCGAGAGCTCTTCCCAGTACTTCAAATAGACGAGCCGGTACTCCTGCCCGGTCAACTTCTGCGCGACCAGCGCCAAGATCTCGTCCTGCGACAGTTTCTCGCCCACGTTGTCCGCATGCGGATCGGCGACCACGTCGAGACCGGGACTCGTCTCCCCTTCCGCATCGGTCACGACGCCGATCGGCGCATCCAGGATCCCGAGGCCGAACACGTGTCGGTAATTCGCGATCGGCATGCCCATCTCGCGCGCGACGTCTTCTTCGCGAGGCTCGCGACCGATGTCCGCTCGCAATCGTTCGAGCACGCGGCGTTGCAACTCGAGACGCGCGCGCCAGGGTCGCGGCAGCCAATCGTGCATGCGCAACTCGTCGAGCAATGCGCCGCGCACGCGCAACTCGCAATACGATTCGAAGCGCACGCTGCGCGTCGGATCGAAAGCCGTGATCGCCGCCATCAATCCGACGTTCGCGGCCGTCGCGAGATCGCCGCGGTCGACGTTGCGCGGCAAGCGCGCGGCGAGACGACGCACGAGCATTGCGACGAATGGTTGATAGTGCTCGACGAGCTGATTGCGCGTCGCGTCGTTCGGAGCTCGTCGGTACGCACGCCACAAGCGCTCGGAAACGCGCTCCGCGATTCTTCGAGCCGCACGATCCGCAGACTCCGCGAGCGCGTCGCAATGGGCGGTTTTCGGCCGCGAAACCGTTGTTTTCGGCCGACCGACCACCGTCGGAACTCTCGAGGCGCGGACATTTCCATCCGCGCGCTGCGTCCGTTTCGGGATTCGCGCTCGCAGGGTAGAGGGAGCCTCGACTGCTTCTTCGACGAGTTTGGCCAAGCGTGCGCAGGGCTCGTCGGACGCACGCACCGTGAAACCGAACGGCGCGCGTTGGAGCGTCCGCGCTGCCCCTCGCACACGTTTCGATACTCCTTCCGACGCGCCATTCAAGCACGAAATATCGGGCGGCGGCGCGCCGAACGCACGTCACTCGTCGTGCGGAGCTAGATCCGGTGCGAAACCGAGGTGCTTCAACACCGTCGCTTCGGCGCGACGCATGCGTGCTCGATCGGCAGGTCGGGAATCGTCGAAACCACACACGTGCAACACGCCGTGCACGACGTAGAGCGACAGTTCGCGCTCCACCCGCACATGACGACGCCGCGCGACTCCGCGGGCGCGCTCCGCCGAGACGTAGATCTCCACCAACGGGCCGCCGACGTCGTCCGACAGATCGAACGTGATGACGTCGGTGCGCGTCGGGTCGCCCAACGCAACTGCGTGTAGCTTGGCGAGCGCACGATCGGTCACGAACACGATCGATGCGGCCAAGTCCAAGCGCTTGCCGTGAGCACGCGCGACCTCGACCGCGTGTCGGACTGCCCGATCGGGCAGGAACGCTTTCACACCGACCCACGCGATGTCGATCGCGCCTCCCTGCGACTGCTGACGCGCGCCCGAATGCGCTTTCGAAGTCCTGTGGGTGCTTTTTTTCAGGCCTATTTTCAGGCCTATTTTCAGGCCTTTTTTCAGGCCCTTTTGGAGGCTGAGCGGCGCTCGCCCGCGCCCGACGCGCACTGCCGTTCGCCGCCGCAACTTCAACGCGCCGACCGCTCCGCTCTCAAGGATAGCGCTCGCCCTCGCGCGGAATGCGCGACGGTGCTTCGTACGCGCGCACGATCGTTTCGACGAGCGGATGACGCACGATGTCCTTCATCGTGAACTCGACCACGCCGATGTCCTTGAAGCCGCGCAAACGTGACACCGCGTCGTTCAAACCGCTGCGCGCGCCGTGCTCGAGGTCGGTCTGCGACGGATCGCCCGTGACGACCATGCGCGAACCTTCGCCGAGGCGCGTCAGGAACATCTTCATCTGCATGATCGACGTGTTCTGACCTTCATCGAGGATCGCGAACGCGTGATTCAGCGTCCGACCGCGCATGTACGCGAGCGGTGCGACCTCGATCACGCCGTTCTCTTCGAGACGCAGCACCTCTTCGGGATCGATCAAGTCGTAGAACGAGTCGTAGACGGGCCGCATGTACGGATCCAATTTCGCCTGTAGATCGCCCGGCAAGAATCCGAGGCGTTCACCGGCTTCGACGACGGGCCGCGTGATCACGACGCGCCGACACGCGCCCGTGCGCAGCGCGCGAACGGCAGCGGCCACAGCGAGAAAAGTCTTGCCCGTGCCTGCCGGTCCGACGCCGAACGTCAGCGCCGATTTCTCGATCAATTCGAGGTAGCGACGTTGGTTTTCGTTGCGGGCCGCGAGCGCATTCATGCGCATCCCGGTCGTCGCGTGCGCACTCGGAACGGGACGCGGGCGCGACGAAGCGGAGCGCGGTTCGTGATTGTCCGACGACGAACGATCGCTGTTTGCGCCGCTCGATCGCACGACGCGGTAACCGTTGCCCGGGCGACGCTCACTCGCTCGCTCCGTCGATTTTTCGGCGGCAGAAGCGGCGTCGGTTCCGAGCAGAATCGCTTCGATGTCGGCGAGCGCGAGCTCACGGCCCTTGCGCGATTTGCCGAGCAAATGCTCGATGCGCCTGCGCGCTTCTTGCACGCCTTCGTCATTGCCCTTCACCCGCAGATTGCCGCGGCGCGTGAAGATCTCGATGTCGAGGTCCTGTCGCAGTAACTTCGCGTAGCGATCGTAAGGACCGAGGACGAGGATGGCCTCGTCGTGGGATCGCAGCGGGATGGTGATCTCGGTCTCGTTCGTGATGCTTCGCCTCCGTTATGCAGGAAAGACTATCACGCTGGCGGGGCCCGGGTTTCAAGTCAACAAGATCGGCCACACGAGGCACGCGATCGGAACCGACACGAGCAGCGAATCGAGTTGGTCGAGCAGACCACCGGAGGGCCCGAAAACGCCCGAGCTGTCTTTCACGCCCGCCTTGCGCTTGACGTAGCTCTCCAACAGATCGCCCGCCTGCGCGGCTAGGTTCGCCACTGCGGCGGCGAGGAGAGCTCCCGTCAGGCCCAAATTGCCGTCCGGAAGGACGTGACTCGCATACAGAATGCCGCCCGTCGCGACCGCGCCCACGAACGAACCCACGCAACCCGCGGTCGTCTTGCCCGGCGATATCTTCGGGAACGGGTGCGATTTGCCGATCGCGCTGCCGACGTAGTAGCCGCAGGTGTCGCCGATTTTCGAGAGGACGAGCAGCGCGATCAGGCCGCGAATGCCGAACTGCGCGTGGAAGAACACGAGCAACGGCAGCGCCGGGACGATCCACGCGGAGAGCAA
Organism: Planctomycetota bacterium; assembly: GCA_034440255.1. Lineage (GTDB taxonomy): Bacteria > Planctomycetota > UBA1135 > UBA1135 > JAEUIA01. Next base: position 23,162 of record JAWXBU010000159.1, read on the forward strand.
TCCGACGAGCGACAGCCGTCCGAATCCGCCGGGTTCGAGTGCGAGCGGTCCCAGCACGCTGATCCCGCCGAAAACGAGCAGCACTCGCGTAAGGTGCGTGTCGAGCGCGTGGACGTCGTCGATCGCGTACAGGATCAACGCTCCGATCACGACGAACGACACGAGTCGCGCTGCGGTGCGCTGGCCGATGAGGCGCATCACGAGACGGAAGAGCGCGTATGCGGCCAGCGCCGTGAGCAGCGCGTAGCCGTACAAGAGGCTCGGCGTCGCTTCGAAGAACGGCGTGCCGGGTAGAGCAGCCGGCCGCGCTTCCGATACGACTTCCGCCGACTCCAGGCCGGCATGGGTCAACGCCAACACAGCGAACGCCGCCAACGCGAGTGCCGGGAAGAAGTCGTACAGCGCGAGCGAACCCATGCGGCTCGTTTCCCACGCTGCGGCGAGCGTCAGGATCGCGGCCACGTAGAAGATCGGACGCGCGCTCCCCGAAGCATTCGTCCACCACAAGAGTGCGGCGACGACGCACACGAGCGTCCCGCCCATCAGCGTCCGCTCGAGGATTTTCTTCGCCTTCGAAGGCGCAGATCTGTCAGCGGTCATCGTGCGTTCGGGGTTTCAGAGGCGTCGCCACATCCTGGATCAGACCGCCGAACTTGCGCTTGCGGCCGGCGTACGCGCTGAGCGCCTCCATCAGATGAGTCTTGCGAAACTCCGGCCAACACACTGGCGAAACGAACAACTCCGAGTAGCTGATCTGCCACAAAAGAAAGTTCGAAACACGCATCTCGCCTGCGGTGCGGATCAAGAGATCGGGATCGGGCGTCTCGGGGTCGTACAGGTAAGCGCGCAAGGTCTCGTCGTCGATCCGCGCAGGATCGAGGATCCCCGACTTCACGTCGTTCGCGATCTGACGCACAGCTTCACCGATCTCCGTGCGCGATCCGTACGACAGTGCGAGTCGAAGGAGCATGCCGTTGTTGCCGCTCGTCAACTCCTCGGTTTTCTCGAGTTCCGCGCGCGCACTCTTCGGCAGATCGTCGAGGCGACCGAGGCCGCGCAAACGCACATTGTTGTCTTGAAGCGTCGGCCGTTCGTCGATCAAGAACTTGCGCAAGAGACGCATCAAGTAGCGCACTTCCGGATCGGGGCGCTTCCAGTTCTCGACCGAGAACGCGAACAGGGTCAGGCTCTCGACGCCCATCTGCGCGCACTCGGTCGTGATCTCGCGCACCGACTGGATGCCCTCTTTGTGGCCGAAAATCCGGCGCAATCCGCGGCCCTCCGCCCAGCGCCCGTTGCCGTCCATGATCACCGCGATGTGGGCGGGGAAGGGACCGCCGAGGTCCGGACGTCGGGTGCGCTTCTGCATCAGAGTCCGCGCGAGATGACTTGGTCACGCTCGGGACCGACGGACAGGAGGACGATTTTCGCGCCGACTTCGCGCTCGAGCCACTCGACGTACGAGCGCGCGTTCTGGGGCAGATCTTCGAAGCGACGCACGCGCGTGATGTCTTCGGTCCAGCCCGGATGTTGCGCGTACACGGGGCGAATCGCGCTGAAATCAGGCGTCGCCGCCGGCCAGTCGCGTACGCGTTTGCCGTGAATGTCGTAGGTGACCGCCGCCTCGATCGTTTCGAAGCCTGACAGCACGTCGAGGTTCGTCACGATCCAACTGTCCGCGCCCGAGAGCTCGAGCGCGAACCGCACGGCCACCGTGTCGAACCAACCGCAGCGGCGCGGCCGCCCCGTCGTCGAACCGTACTCGTTGCCTTGCTCGCGAATCTTGGCGCCGACGGCGTTGTCCAACTCGGTCGGGAACGGCCCCTCGCCGACGCGCGTGGTGTAGGCCTTGGCGATACCGATCGCGCGCTCGACCCAGCGCGGCGGAAACGACGCGCCAGCCGAGATTCCATTCGCCCCCGTGTTCGACGACGTGACGAAGGGATACGTGCCCGAATCGATGTCGAGCATCGCGCCTTGCGCGCCTTCGAACAGGATCACTTTGTTCGACTTGTACGCGGCGCGCACTTCAGCGCCGGTGTCTGCGACGAACGGTGCGAGGCTGGATCCGACGGCGACGTAGCGGTCCAGTTCGCCCTCCAGATCGAGCGGTTCGGCGCCGTGCACGTGCTCGATGATCGCGTTCTTCTCGGCGAGCGCAGCACGCAAGCGCAGACGGCAGTGTTCGGGATCGAGCAGGTCGCACACACGCAGTCCGGTGCGCGCGGCTTTGTCCGCGTACGCCGGTCCGATGCCGCGACCTGTCGTGCCGATGCGACCTTCGCCGCGCCAGCGCTCGGACAATTGATCGAGCTTTCTGTGGTGCTCGAAGATCACGTGCGCGTTCGCCGAGAGGCGCAGATTCGAGGCGTCGACGTGGATCCCGCGCGCGCGCAAGCCGGCGACTTCGTCGAGGAACTTGAACGGGTCGATCGCGACTCCGTTGCTGATCACGTTCACTTTGGAGCGATGCAGGATCCCCGACGGAATCAGATGCAGGACGTACTTCTCTTTGCCGACGACAACCGTGTGGCCGGCGTTCGCTCCGCCCTGGTAGCGCACGACGAAATCGGCGTCGCGCGAAAGCAAGTCGATCAGCTTGCCTTTGCCTTCGTCCCCCCACTGAGCTCCGAAAACGCTGGTGGACGACATGACGGTGGAACGAACCCCCAAGAGGCGAGGACGAGAGACAAGCGGGCCTCGCGAACGTCTCGCGGGAGCGACCCCAAGGCGCAAGATTCTTGCGCCCGACGACGATCGCCTCAAGGGAAAAGACAGTGTGCTCGCAGCGTCTTCTGGCCCTGCCGAGCGGCGTCGATCGGAGGTGACGAAACGTACGCTGCTTTCAGCACGACGCGCCTCGGGCGACGAGCGGACGAACGACGTCTACAGGTGGGCTCTGACTGCGAGCCGTGAGCACCAGCGGCTTTGGGCGGTGCCGCTTCAACGCGTGCTTTCGTAGCGCGCTGTTTCGCGGATCGACCACGGGCCGAGCCCGGTGACTTCGATCGTGTGCGCGTCGTCCCGCGACATGGATGCGACCGACAGGACGCCGTCCAGATGGATCGAAAGGAAGCGCCCGGTGCTCGCCGAGAAGCGCATTTCGCCGCGCATTTCGACGGCCGTGTCGGACCCGGCCAGGGCGCGTTCGGTTTGGATCGTGAGCCGGGTCGAAAAGACTTGGACGAGCGTGCCAGCCTCGTCGCGCGTGCCCTTCGGCGTCACGAACAGCCGCATGTCGCCGCGGCCGCTGCGCCCTTCCACGAAAGCGTGCGCGGTCTCTGCTCCGAGTTCGATCTCGGTGCCGACGGCGAGCGGTCTGCCCGCCAGTTCGCGCGCGACGCGGTCGCCTGAGCGCACGTAATCGAATCCGCTCAAGCCTTCTTCTTCCAACACGAGACGCGCCACGCCTTCGGGCACACGCACACTGTTTTCGTCCTGGACTTTGAATCCCCGAGCCTGGCGCACGATCGTGAACGTCCGCTGCTGCAGTGGATTGCGCTGATCCACTGCGTCACGCGGCTCATCGTCCGCACTCGCAGCGGGCATGTCGACGCGCTGTTGCACGGATCGCAGCGTTCCATACTCGATACGCACCCGTGTCGGGCCGCGCTCGTCCACGGCGAGCACGCGCAAGATCTTCGCGCCGTTTTTCTCTTCGATCGAATCGAACTCTTGGAGGAGCTTGCCGTCGACGAGCACGAGCGTGTGCAGAGCCGAATTCGAGCGGTAATCGGCGTGCACGACGTCGCCCGCCGACCAACTCGCCTCGGGCAATTCGACCTGGTCCTGCGCTTCGAACGAGTGCTTCGAAGCACCGAAGCCAGCCAGCGTGAACGAGGCACACATCGCGATCGACAGACACGCGCGCAGAGAAATCATGCGGGCATCATCGACGGACCAGGCGGCGTTTCTTGATGTGCGGTGCCAGGCACGATCACGAAGTCGGTTCGAGCGTGAATGAGTGCCGTGGCACCGTACACACCGCAGTGGCTCAGCGATCGTCGGGCGGGAAGTCGAGCACTTCGTACGGGAGGTAATCGAGCACTTCCCAGCGGATCACGGGCACGATCTTGGTCTCCTCGCCCGATTTCTGGCGCCAATAGACGGCGTGCACGATGCGCTGCAGCGCGTCACCGCGCGTTTCCTCGCGCTTGCGGATTTCGGCCGGCGTGAGGCCGAGCCCGGAATCGTCCTCCATCGCGGTCGACTTGCGCGCGATCACGAACACGGAGAACACGTCGCTCTTCACGGTGAGCATCTGCGTTATCTTCGTTTGGAACTCCCCGGCCATGTCGTCCCAGCCGTCGACCTTCGACAGGTCCTGCACCGTCTTGAATATCTGCCGTTTCAAGATCGGCTGGCCGTACTCGTCGAGTTGCTCTTCGTCTTCCAACGACGTACTGCTCGACGCGGCGTTCTCCTCGTCCTTTTTCTTTTCCTCTTCGTCCTCGAGATTGCGGTACTCGATCACCTTGTCCCAGAAGCGTCCCGGCACCTCGCGGCTGTCGAAGAGGGATTTCAAAACGGCAGCGGGAGCCGTGTTCACGTTCACTCCGAAACCGCCCGACGTCGAAGCGGCCGCCGTCGGTCCCGCACCCGCGCCGGTCGCACCCGCTGCGTTCGGATCGGCCGCGTCGCCCGCCTGAGCCGTTCCGCCGGTTCCCGTCGCACCGCCGACGCCGCTCGTCGCGCCAGCCGACGCTCCACCCGCCGCGTCCCCGCTTTTGCCGCCGCTCGTGCTCGAACCGCCTGCGGTCGAACTGGCTTTGCCCGTCGTCGAGTTCGAGCCCGCTTTCGCGTTGTTGTTCGTCGCGGTGCTCTTCCCGTTCGTGCCGCCTTTGCCCGCGATCGCTTGCGAACTGGCCGAAGTCATCGGGTTCGTCGCGAGCGAAGACCACACCGTCAAGAACGTGGTGATCGAGTGCACGACTTTCCGATCTTGGTCGCGGAAGTCCTTGAAATGCAGCTCTTCGAAGGGCTCGAGCGGCAAGAACTCGCGCATCGACATGGGCATGCCGACGTCGTCGTTCTTCTCGTCGTCGGTCAGGAGTTTCGGACGCGGCAACTTCGACTGACGACGCTTCAGCATGTGCTCGCGCATCGTCTTCGTCATCTCTTCGGCCGTGCGCGGATCGATGTCGTACTGCGTGCCTTCGCGACACGCGTCGAGGATGCGCACGACGCGATCGAACGCGGCCTCGGCCTCTTTTTCGTCCGCGCTCAGCATGTTGAGCACGTTGTATTTGCTGTCTTCGTCCTGCGTGATGATGCGCAGCTTGATGTTGTTGATGTCCGTGCGCTGAGGCGTGGCCCAATCGTCGCGACGCGAATCGACGGGTTGCGATTGCTCTTGCCCAGGCGCACCCGCGGCTCCGGTCGCACCGGGGAGGGCTGCGGCAGACGGGCCGGCTCCGCCCGCTCCCGGCGCCCCAGCGCTCGGTGCCGCGGCCGAACCTTCGGAGTCGGCATCCGTCTTCAGCGCTTCGGCGCACTGCAGGAGCGCCGATTCGGTCGCCAGGTCCATCGTCGTCAGCGTCACGTCGTTGCGACCGATGCGCGAATCGGTGCCGGTCGAAATGTTGATCTGAATGACGATCGCGACGAGGACGAGCAGGATCATCAGCGACAGCAGGAGTGCCGCACCGCGGCGGGTCTGCGCGCGCTCGTTCCGGCCGCAATTCGAGAGGAGCTTCATGAGTGGGTCGACGCGCGAGAACCGCTGCTCTTCCCTACGAAGGCGCTCGATCGAGCGCTCGCGGTCAGAACTCGCGGTTCATGTCGCTGCCCTGGAGGATACGCGGGCGGATGAAGAACAGCACGTTCGTCTGTTCCTTGCGCTTGTAGTTCGATTTGAAGAGGTGTCCGAGCAGCGGGATGTCGCCGAGCAACGGCACCTTGTTCTCGGAGTCGATCGAGCGCTCGCTGATCAAGCCGCCGAGGATCACGGCCTGCCCCGGTTCGAGGTACACGACGGTCGTCGCCGCACGGCGCGAGATGATCGGATTCGACACCGACGAAGCGTTCGTGCCGGACACGTTGAAGACGACGGCACTGCCGCTCTGCGCCGACGACTCGATGTCGATGTTGAGCGCCACCGTCTGCGTGCCGACGACGCGCGGAACGATGTAGAGCTTGATGCCGACTTCCTCGTACACGACGCTCGCTCCGTACTTGCCGTCGGTGCTGATGCCGGTGACGTTCAAGTTCGGGATCTTGAGCGTGTTCACGATCGACGCGCGACCGCCCTCACGCACGGCGATCTTCGGGCGCGAGATGATCGACACGTTCTCGAAACTCGCGAGCGCCTGCAGCACCGCATTGAATTTCACGCCGTCTTGCACGCCGCCGAGCGTGAGCAGCGAATTGATGGCGCCCGACGTGTTCGGCAGCGTGTAGCCGAGCGACTTCACGAACGTGTGATCGGGAAAACCGAAGATCGGTGTCGCGCTGTCGACTTGCTTGACGCCGAGGTCGAGCGTGTCGGTCGTCGTGACTTCGACGATCTTGGCCTCGATCTCGATCTGCGGAACGCCGGCCGCGAAGATGTTGATGAACGACTCGACCTCGGCCAGCAACTCTGGCCCGCTCGTGACGATCAGCCAGTCGGCGATGTTCACGGTGCTGCCGTCGTTCGGCACGATCGCGCGCAGATCGGAGAACACCTCTTGGTCCCACCCCTTCTCGAGGTCGATGCGGACCGAGTCGGGATTCTGCGTGCCGCTCTTCGGATCGTAGAGCGCGAATTGACCATAAGTCTCGAGCAGCTTCTTGAGTCGCTCGCCCAGCCCGATCCGCAATGGATAGGGCTTCGTGATCAGCCCCAATTTGTCGTAGACGATGATGCGCTTGCCGAAGCGCAAGTACGGATTCTCGGGCGTCGGCGGCGGCACAGCGGACTCGATCGGAGTCGCCGTCGGACGTCCTGCGACCAGCGCTTCTTCGAGCCGCATCGCCGCCGTGTCGAAGCCTTCGCCCTCGGCGTCGGGCTTCGGATCGACGAACGCGGGATCGCCGTCCATGACGTCGACCGGCCGCAGTGAGCCCTTCTGAATCAGGTCGCGAAACGAGTCGAGCGTGATCGCATCGGCCCCGCTCGGCGGTTCCACCTCGGGCTCTGCCGGCGTGCTTCGACAGGCGAGCGGAAATACGATCGCCGCCAGCAAGGCGACGAATGCGGGAATGCGCCGGACGATCCGGGACCGGACGGAACGGCGCTCCATTCCTACAGCTGAGCCTTCACCAAGTCGGTGATGTCGGGAATGGTGCGACCATCTTTGTGACTGATCGTTTTCCACACCGAGCAGTAGCCCTGCGCCGCGCGCACCGCGTCGGCTTTTTCGCGCACGCGGTCGGCGGCGCGGCTTTTCAAGTTGATGCCCTCCGAGGAGTTCGGGTCGATCTTGTCGGCCGCGATCTTCTTCATCTCAGGGGTCGCTTTCAGCAGCGCGTCGTAGTCGATCTTCGCCGGCTTGCTGAGCATCTTCGGGTCGTCGAGCCCACAGATGTTGTCGGAGCGATCGCAGACCCAACTCGGCTGCATCTCACTGGGCTCCGCTGCGCGTTCGAGTCCGTCATCGACGGATATGAGCGATCGGCCCCCGATGGAGACTTGACCGATGGAGACTTGACCGTGGATCGTGGATGCGTCAGCGAGTGCGGTGAAGGCGATCGCGAGGATCGACCCCAAGGCCATCGAACGAAGGCAGATGTTCATGGCAACGCGGAGACCTGTGTTGTGAGCCCGAATGAAATTGGAATGGATCGCGGTCGCCCACCCCACAGCGCCGGTCGCGTCATTACCGAGTCGAGTGAACTCCATCTCTGGGGCACTCGCGTTCCGCGTGACTGCGGAAACACTCGATCGACCGCGCGGGGGCAAGATCGGGATCCGTGTTCCTTCTACCAAAGGACTTTTGCGGCGGGAGCGCGTTTCGGAGATTTCACGCAAGCTCGACGATGACATTGGCCGGATCCTCTGCGGGCTCTTTCGACACGAGTGGCCGCGAACTGAATGGCAGCCGAGAACTGAACGGGGCCCCGACCCTTCCGGATCGGAGCCCCGTCGCACGCTCTCGAGCGCGATCTTTTTTCAGGTCACGGCGGTCGCCGCCTTCGCGGAGAGCTTGATCTTGCCGCGGTCGTCCACGTTGATGATGACGACTTCGATCGCTTCACCGACCTGAATGATGTCCGTGACCTTGTCCACGTAGCCATCGGCCAGTTCGCTGATATGGCACAGGCCTTCGACGCCCGGCAGGATCTCGATGAACGCGCCGAAGTCGCGGACGCTCTTAACCGTACCGGTGTAGCGCGTGCCGATCTTCGGGGTCTCGCACATCGCGAGGATGGCGCGCGCGCAATCCTTGACGAGCTTCGAGTCGGTGCCGAACACCTTGATGTGACCTTGGTCGTCGACGACCGAGATCTTGACCTTGTACTGCTCCTGCATCGCTTTGATGTTCTTGCCGGCCGGGCCGATCAAGAAGCCGATCTTGTCGCCGGGGATCTGCAGGGCTTCCATGCGCGGCGCGAACTCGCTGATGTCGCTGGACGGGCGGCCGACGGCGTCGAGCATCTTGCGCAGGATGAATTTGCGACCCGCCTTGGCTTGAGCGAGAGCGCGCGACAAGAGCTCGCGACTGACGCTCTTGACCTTGATGTCCATCTGGAGCGCGGTGATGCCGAGCCCCGAACCCGCGACCTTGAAGTCCATGTCGCCGTGGTGGTCTTCCGATCCGAGGATGTCGGACAGGATGACGTCGCGCTTGCCGTCCGTGACGAGGCCCATCGCGATTCCCGCGACCGGCTGCGTCAGCGGGACGCCGGCGAGCATCATGCCGAGGCAGCCGCCGCAGACCGATGCCATCGACGAGCTACCGTTCGACTCGGTGATGTCGGACACGATGCGGATCGTGTACGGGAAGCGCTCTTTCGCCGGCAAAACTGCGGCGAGCGCGCGCTCCGCCAACATCCCGTGACCGATCTCGCGGCGACCCGGGCCGCCGAGGCGACGCGTTTCACCGACCGAGTACGGCGGGAAGTTGTAGTGGAGGTAAAACGCCTTTTTGTACTCGTCGTCGATGCCGTCGATGATCTGTTCGTCGTCCGGGGTGCCGAGCGTGATCGACACGATCGCTTGCGTTTCGCCGCGCGTGAAGAGCACCGAACCGTGCTGACGCGGAACGAAGTTGGGCACGATCGTGATCGTGCGAATGTCCTCGTTCGTGCGACCGTCGAGGCGCTTGCCCTGCAGGATCATCTCGCGTTCACGCGCCGTGATCAGTTCGCTGAACTCCGCCTTGACGGCCTTGACTCGCGCAGCCTTCTGCTTGTCGTCGCTGATGCCAGCGGCGAGGTTTTCGATCGCTTGCGCTTTGATCGCGTCGATCGCTTCCTGACGCTCGTGCTTGCCGGGCGTGAAGATGACGTCGTCGAGCGCCTTCGTGTACGCCGCGATGCCCTTCTCGAGCGCCTTGTCCTTGGCCGGCGCTTCCCACTTCATGGCCGGTTTCCCGGCCTTTTCGACGAGTTCGTCGATCAGCGCGCAGATCTGCGCGATCGTGTTCTGCGCCAGTTCGAGCGCTTCGATCATCTCCTCTTCGGAGAGCTCGCGAGCGGCCGCTTCGACCATCGCGATGCCTTTGCTGTGGCCGGCGACGACGAGGTCGAGGCGCGATTCTTCACGGCGACGATCGTCCGGCGGGAAGACGACCAAGCGGCCGTCGAGGTGACCGATGCGCACGGCGCCGAGCGTCGCTTCGAAGGGCACGCCCGAGATGCGCACGGCTGCGAAAGCCGCGATCATCGTCGTGACGTCCGCGTTGACGACGCCGTCGTACGCGAGCGGGTGGCTCATCACTTGGACTTCGTTCTTGAAGCCCTCGGGGAACATCGGCCGGATCGCCCGGTCGATGAGGCGCATGGTCAGGATCTCTTTCGTCGTCGGACGTCCTTCGCGCTTGAAGAAACCGCCCGGGATCTTGCCCGCAGCTTCGGTCTTCTCGCGGTAGTCGACGGTCAACGGGAAGAAGTCTTGTTCGTCTTTCGCAGGACCGATGGCGATGGCCGCGAAGGTCATCGTGCTGCCGAGCGTCGCGATGACGGCGCCGTGCGCTTGACGCGCGACTTGGCCGGTCTCGAGAACGAGCTTGAGGCCCGCGATCTCGGCCTCGACGCGTACGTGCTTGGAATTCATGTGGAACGTTGCTTTCTACTTCTCAGTTTTTGCTTTTCAGGTTTGGTGTGCGGTGTTCGCATCTGGACAGCAGCGCCGTGAGAGCGCGGTGGCCAGGCGAAAATGAGTCGCGCCCGCTCCCCCCGATTGCGGTCGGAGAGCGGGCGCTCTTGGGTTCAGGTCACGATCGACCGGATCGACGGGCATGGAGCATCGGTGGCGCGAGCTGGGACATCATCGGTTCAGCGACACGATCAGCGGCGCAGTTCGAGACGCTCGATCAGTTTCTGGTAGCGCTCCGGCGCGGTCTGGCGCAGGTACTTCAGGAGCTTGGCGCGCGAACCGACCATGCCCAAGAGACCACGTCGAGACGTGAAGTCCTTCTTGTGCAGCTTCATGTGCTCGGTGAGGTTCTTGATGTTCTCGGTGAGGAGAGCCACTTGGACTTCCGGAGACCCGGAATCGCCCTTCTTGGTGGCGAACTGGCTGGCGATTTCGACTTTGCGTGCTGCGGGAACGGCCATGTGAACTCCTTGTTCATGGCGGACGATCTGAACTTGCCGCAGTCCAAGGGCAAGGAACCCCGAGACTGGGTGTGCGCCACCCGGAGGGATGGAGCGGTGGGCCGGAACACAGGTTCAGGCCACGAGGGCGAGAAGTCTAGCGGCGGGAGGCCTTGGATGCCACAGGCCGCGTCAGGCCCGTGAGCGCCGATGCCGGGGCCGCGGAGGCTACTGCACCTGCAACAGAAGCGCGTTGCTGGCGCTGAACACGCCGGCCCCCGGACACGCGGGCGTGTTCCGGAACACGTACTGCGCCGCGAGTTGCCTGCCCACCGGTAGCCCGGCCAGCGACTGCGGAGTCTGTACGAAACCGCGAGCATCGGTCGTGACCGCCCGCAAGTACATCCGTCGAGTGCGGTCGATGTGAAGCGCTGCTCCGGCGACGACACCAGGCGTCGGCGCGACCGCACCGAGCACCAACCAGCCGTTCGCGTTCGGAGGCGCGCCGCTGCACCAGAAGGAGAAAGTCGACGAACTCGCAGATGGAAGGCCCGCAGTGTTCATGCCGATCGAACCGAGGCAGGCCGGGGTCGAGGCGCCGAGCACTTGCACTCCTTGGAAGAGCAGGTCGGCAACCCCCACGAAGCCGTCCTCATATCCGCCTCCGTACGTCGTGTCGAAAGCGCCCGGCGTGACGAAGCTCGCGAGGCCGGCGTTGCCGCCCATGGCCACGCGGTGATCGTCGAGGCGCGTGATGCACTCGGCGAATTCCCAGTTGGGGCCGCCGAGACGAGCGGAGTACAGGAGCTGCGTCCCGGTCGGATCGATGCGGCACAAGAAGGCGTCGGCACCGTTGACGACGCCTGATCCAGTCGGTGCGCCGGGTGTGATCGGCATCGTGCTCCAGCGGTCGCCGCCGGCGATCGTCGCGACGCCGGAGACGTCGAGTGAAACGTCGTAGGCCAGCGCACGCGAGGTCAAGTAGAACCCGTAGTCGAGTCCCGTCCCCCCTGCTGCTACTTTGAACACGTAGCCGTTGTAGTCGTTCACGAAGGTGGTCGGGGCAGGGAAGGCAGCACCGGGTGTCGTGGGATAGAAGTAACTCTCGGTTTCGCCGACGACCACCACACTACCGTCCCGGTCGAGTGCCATTCCGTGGGGAGTGGACTGATTATGACTCTGCGCCTGCTCGACAACTGCGCTCCACACGATCGCCGATCCCAAAGAATTGAAACGTGTCACGAAATACCGGCTCTTGATCCCAGTTCCAAAGGGAGGCCAGTTGCCCGGCGTCATAGGAAAATCGGGCGAGAACGTCACTCCGGCCACGGTCACGTTCTCGGCAGCATCCAACGCGATCTGGTGCACGCGGAAGCTTCATTGTTCCCTCTGTGCTTGAAATCTGGATCGGAAAGAAGGCCGAGCTCGCAACTCACAATCCGAGGGTACTCTTGTCAGTCGGAACCCACAACGCCCGGCGACGGATCTCCGGTCCTCTTGGTTCTTGCCAGCCGCCTGCTCAGGTCGCGCAGCAGTCGGGGATCCCAGAGAGCGAGTCGGTTGCCGAGTGGACGCACTCGACTCGGATTCAACTCCTCTGGTGAATCGATGCTTGTCGTCGAATCATGAGGGACATCGGCAATGCGACCCGGCGCACTTGACCAACACGCCTCATCTCTTCCAAGTAGAACCCCGAGCGCGAGATTGGACTCGTTTCGCCCTTCGCGCGCTCGAGGTTCTACTTGGAAGAGACGAGGCGTGGCGACCCAGTGTGCGGAGTTTCTCGCACGTGCCAGCCAACCGTCCGCTCACTGCTCCATCGGCGACCGCGCGACACGCGGCGGCAACTTCTGCAGCACTTCCGTCGACAGGATGTCGCACGTCTTTTGAATGCGCTGCGTCTCCGTCGGCAAATTCTCGATCTGCGTTCCCAGGTCGAAACGCTGGTCGACACTGCCCTTCCACAACTCTTGACCACTCGTCGCATCGACAATGCGCACGACCAAGTTGACCTGCAGCGCATTGTGCGTCTCCCACAAGCTCGTGTCCCAACGCGCGATCTCGATCGTGCACACGGCCTGTTCCTGACTTGCGCCCGGGTTGTAGCTGGCTTCCGTGATGTTGCGATCGACGTACTCGAGCGAGAGCGGGCTGTAGCGACGCTCGACCAGACCTTGCTGGAACGAAGCGCGCAAGACGCTCGCCGGCACATTCTTGCCCGTGTTGTTCACGACCGGCAGCACGGCGATGTCGATCGGCGCACGCTCCATGATCTTGGTCGCACCTTCGCCACGCGTGCCGATGCCGACCGGCGACGGTCCGGTTTTGCACGACGGGAGAGCGAGGCTCGCCGCCAGAAGAAGGGTCGGAATGGAGATCAGGTTGCGGGACAAGTTGGCGCGGGACGAAATCACGTGGATACCCTCGATCGCAATTCGGTGACGATGTGGAGCGCTGGCGGCGGAGAAATCGCTACGTTTCCTGCGCTCTACGCTTGGGAGCGATACCACGGCGTTGCCGGGCGATCAAGGCGCCGGAGTCGAGAGGCTCGCCGCGTGAGCGAAGTGCGAGAACTCGCGCTCGACGTCGCTCCACAGGAAGTTGGCCGTGTTCAAGGTCGGCCACGAGAAACTCGAGACGCGCACCGACCAATTGCCCGCGGCGAGCGGGAACGTGCCGCCTGCGGCGATGCGGGGCAGGTGCATCACGGCTTGCGCGCCCGATCCATCCACACGCCAGACCGTCCACGCGGCGCCGGTCGAATCGGTGAAAACGGCCTTGTGCAGGCCCGGTTCGCCGAAGGAAAGCGTGTCCGCAAAACGAAAATCGGCCGCCGGGCCCGGATTGGCGACGAACGGCGTCGCGTCGGGTGTCGGCGGCGCGGGCGGAACGAGCGTACCCGAGGCGAGAGACAAGCGCGGTCGCACGCCGCCGCGATTGCCGGCCGTGTCGACCACCTCGGCGCGAATCAGCAGGTCGGCATCGATCGTGCCCGCAGTCACGAATCGGCCCAAGAGGTCCGTCACGACGTCCTGCACACCGTCGCACGAACCCGGGAAGGCCGCTCGAATCGCGTACGTGTTCGCCGGCAAGGAATCGTTGAACCCGATCCCGCGACCGACCGTCACCGCGCGACCGATGCCGGGCGATGTGGCTTCGACGCGCACGCGCGGCGTGCCGGAGAGCGTCGGATACGCGGCCGTGTTCAAGACGAGCGGCGCAACGTCGATCGGGCGCTCTTCCGGATCGAGCGTGCCTGAGTCGAGTGACGTCCCCGTGGCGAGCACGACCTGCGACGTGCCGCCCGGCTCGACCGGTGCGACCGGCAGCGCGAGTTGAAACGCCTTCAAGAACGTCAGCGCGGAATACAAGAACGGGCTCGGAGGTTCGAGCACGACGATCGCGCTCGCTGCCCCGATCTCGCGCGAGCGAATCGCGGTCGGGCCGAACGCGCACTGCAAGCTCTGTGCTTGCGTGCTGAACGAGCAACTTCCGGCGGTGAGCAACGTCTCACCGATCGCCGGGAAGCGCGTGTCGCCCACCGACTTCGTGTACGCCGCGAAATTGGTGTCAGTCGTGTTGACGCTGCCCGACACGCTGCCGTTCGCGAGCAAACTCGTGCGCAGTGGAATGCTGACGTGATCGGTGGGCACGCCGTCGAACGTGAACGGATCGAAGCCCTGATTGCGCGCGTCGACGCTGACGATCGTCTCACCCGCGAACGACGCGGGCAACGTCACGCGTCCGTTCGCCGCCGTCACGTTCGCCGCGACGAAGGCGACGGTGCCGCCGATGTTCTCGTGCACGATGACGGTGGCGCCCACGATCGGCGCGAGCGTGGCGGCGTTCACGACTTCGACCGTGACGTCCGTGAAAAGCAACGCGCCGTTCGCGGCTTGACCGACCTGCGTGAACTGTCCAGTGATCGTGCCGGCGCCGTTGAGCGCGCGATCGAAAGCCTGAATCGTGTAGTTCTGCGGCGATTGTGCCGGCGTCAGCACGCCGACGTCGACGGGTGCGGCGATGAACAAGCCCGCCGCATTCGAGCCCACGACCGGCGCCGGTTCGCCCATCGTGACCTCGTTCGAACCGAGCGGCGTCACCACCGACACGGCGCGCAGTACTTCGCTCGCACGACCGACGATCACGATGCCGCGTTGGTCGGAGCGAAAGCTCGAGATGGTCGTTCCGCTCGTGGAAAAGCCCAAAATCGTGGGCGGAATCGTGTCGAGCACCGGACTCTGCGTCCCCCTCGTCGTCGCGTCGACGTCGAGCACCTTGATCGGCGACACGACGTTTCCGCGTCGCAAGTAGAACGCGAACGTGATCGATCCGTCGGTGAAACGCGCCGCGAGCGGCGACTGAGTCCTGACGAGGTCGAGCTCGCCAGCCGTGAACGTGAACGACGTGAATGGCGCGACCAGCGGAAGCTCTCGGAACAGCGCGATCGTGCGCAAATTCTCGACGGCGATCGGCGGCGTCGGTTGCGGCTCGCGGCCGAACATGTAGACGCCGACGCGATCGCCCGCTTGTGCGCCCGTGAAATCGACGCGGACCGCCAAATCTTGCGGTCCGCTGATTTGGTCGATGCCGATCGCGTCGACCGGAAACGAGGTGATCGCTCCACCCGTCGGCGGCGAGAAAGAGAGCGTCCGGTAGCTGATGACTTTGTTCGCGAGCGAGTTGCCAGCGGTGTCTTTGATCGCTTGACCCGTGGGCGCGAGTTCGAGCTGCACCTGTGCGTCCGTTCCCAGCGACACCGCGTTGCTCGACGCATCCGTGCTGCGCCAACGGTAGACGCGCGAATCGGTCACGATCCCCGAAATCGCGACCGGTTGCGGCGCCGGATCGTTGGTCGGTGCGGATCCACCCACCGTGACGACCCACGACGCGTCGACGATGCTCGTCTGGTCCATGGGGCGCGAGAAGACGACGTCGATCTCTCCGGTCGGGCTCTCGTTCGTGCTCAGGTCTTCGGGCCATGTCGCGACGACGGTCGGCAGAGCCGGCGCGGTCGCGGCCGTCGAGAACGAGCCGATCTCGCGATCGGTCGGTTGCACGACGGCCTGGCCGGTGCGGTCCGCGACGACGACGGTCGCGCGGTAGAGGATCGTGAATTCGGTGCCTGCTTGGAGATCGGTCAAGGGAAAGAGCACGACCACGTGTCCATCTCCGACGAGCGCCGACGCCGACAACGGCACGACGCCGAGCCCACCTGCGTTGAGCTCGAACGCGAACGACAGGTTGGTGCTCGCCATCGATTCGCTGAACGTCAAGACGATCGGAGACTTGGGGTCGACGCTCGTGCCGGTCGGCGCGAACTTGACCAAGGTCGGAAGGGCCGACACCAATTCCTCGCCGTCGGCGGGAACCGACGCTGCTTCGCTGCCGACGCCGCCCCCCGCTCCACCATTGGCGCAGCCGGCGGCGCTGAACACGCATGCGGGGTTGTCGCAGCCGGTCATGAGCATGACGACGAGCGCGAAGGACAGGACCGAGGGCGTGAAGGAGCGGATCATGGGGCGTCTACTCTCGCGCGGATGGCCGCAACCTTCAACGTGTTGGACCGGAGCCGTGGGTGTGAATGGGAGAAACCGAGTCAGCAGGTGAAGCACGGTGAGGCGCCGACGACTACTGGGTAGGATGCGCTCGCAGAGAACCATGGACGCCATTTCCGCACGCAGGATTTTGGGGGTCGGAGCTTTGGAATGCGCTGGTTCCGGACGGGCCGGGCACCTCTCTGGGCACCTCTCTGGGC
>JAWXBU010000160.1:0-91507 GCA_034440255.1 Planctomycetota bacterium
GGCAACCGCTGCCGGTCATCGAGAGGTTGTAGAGACCTTGGTCAGGATCGTTCGAGAAGATCTCGAGGTTGCCCGTGAACGGACCCGGGCCGGTCGGGTCGAAGCGCACGGTCACGTCGACGTGAGCACCCGGCTGAACGAGGAACGGCTGAATCGGATTCGGCTGCACGACGAACGTCGCGTTGCCGGCCGTCACGTTGACGTGGTGCACGAGCAGATTCGCGCCGCCCGTGTTGAAGATCGAAACGATCTTGTCTTGGAACTCGCCCTCGCACTGCTCGTCGTAGTCGAGAGCCGCGTTGACGGTGATGTTCGGCTGCGTACCGAGCTGAAGCGCGCGATTCACGACGAGCGCATAGTTCTGCGGACCGATCGGAACAGACGCGCCGATGACGCGAGCGCGCCAGAAGCCTTGCGCCGGGTTTGCGACGATGCAGTTCTCGACCGTGTCGCGCACGTTCGCCACCGTGTTCGTGGCATTCGCCGTGACGTTCGCCGGATCACACGCGAACGGATGGAAGATCTGGTTCGTCGGGCTGATCAGCTCGAGGTTCAGGTTGTTGACGATGTCCGCGTTGGCGCTGTTGGTCGAACCTGCCGGATCGATCCAGTTCAGCGTTGCGCGTAGGCTCGGCGTACCCGCAGGCACGGCGATCAGCCACGAATCGATTTCGCCGACGCCGACCGCTTCCGTGAGGATGCGCACCGGGCCTGCGTCGATCACTTGAGCTGCCGCGAGAGCGTCGAGGATGCCGTGCCCGAACAAGTAGTCGGGACCCGGGCGACCGGCGTCGACCGCCGTGTTCACGAGCAAGGCCTTGATGATGTCGGGCGAAGGATCGAGGCCGAGGTAGACCTGACGGTAGCGCTCGAAGAGGAGTCCGATCGCGCCCGCCGTCGTCGGCGTCGACATCGACGTGCCGCCGATGGAGCAGTAATCCAGGCCGTCACAAAAAAAGCTCGGGATGGTCGTACCGCCGGCCCAGGTCGACGTCAGTCCGGTGCCGTTGGCGACGATGTCCGGCTTGATGCGGCCGTCGTCGGCCGGACCCGAGGAGCTGAAGCCCGAGATTCCACCGAGGTCGAAGGTCGCGCCGACCGTGACCACGTTCTTCGAAATGCCCCACGTCGGAATGGTGTCGTAGCGCTGTCCATCCGCGCCGAGCGATCCATCGCAATCCGTCCCATCCATCGGATCGCAGTCGTCGCGATCGTTGCCCGACGACTTGCAGATGACGAGGCCGGTGATGCGAACGGCCTGGTCGAAGTCACCCGACTCGCCGTCGTAGGCGCCGAAGAGGTTGTTGTTGCCGTCGTCGGTGCCCTGGTCGTTCCAACCCAAGCCCGGACCCCACGAGTTGTTGGTGATCCTGATCGCTAGATTCGTTGAGCCGAGGACGTGCTCGTTGGCCGGATTGCCGTTGAAATTCCACGAGAACAACGTCGCCGCCGTGCTCATGCCGCGCGCGAGCGCGTTGTTCGTGCCATTGCCGATGATCGTGCCGGCGACGTGCGTCGAGTGGTCACCGTTGCTGGTGTTCTCGACGTTCGTGACGCGACCCGTCAGGTCAGGGTGAGTCTCACGGACGTTGCCTTCGTCCCATTCGCCGAAGATCACGCCTGCGCCGGTGAGGTTGTAGGGCGGAGCTTGGATCTCGTCGATGTTCGAAAGCGCGGCCGCGTCGACGTTGTCGGTGATGGGCGTGACCGGAATCGGCTCGATCGATTGCACGGACGAGCTCTGCGCGAGCATGGCGAGCTTCTGCGGCTGGCACGCAACTTCGATCTTCTTGTTCACGGCGAACGTGCGATCGGGCACGAGCACGCCGATCGTGTCGAGCGCGAGCAGAGCTTCACCGAGGCGCACGTCGTCGTAGAAGCGCACGCGCAGTTGGTAGCTGCCGTCGAGGCTCACCGCATTCGTGCGGATCTTGCCTTGGAACAGCTCGGCGACGAGCTTGTCCTCCGGCAGGACGTTCTCGAAACCGCGCACGAGGGCCGAGCCTTGCAGCGCTTCGAACGCCGAGCGCTTCACGCGCACGAGCCACGTCGTCGGCGTGAGGACTTCGAAGAAGCGCACGCCCGACTGGATCAAGCGACCGCGCTCGGTCGCCGTCAGTTCATGCGTGAATTGGACGTAGAGATCGGCCTTGTCGTTCGTGTACGTCGGCGTCACGGTGCGCGACGGCAAGAACGAGCGCGAGGCGAGATCGACGACCAACGGTTGCAGACGCTGCGGCAATCCCTGGCGGAATTGCGCGGCCGCAGCCGGGTCGAACAGCTGCTGTTGCGCGCTCTGCGCCGTGAAAGCGACGGCCGGAACGATCGCTCCGACGGCGAGCAACGCGCCGAACGCGAACTGCATCGAAGGCAGCGAGCGCAGGAATGAATTGGGTTTTCCGGCAGGGCCGGACGGGGGGAGACTCGATCTCGACATGGTTGTCCCTTTGGGCAAGACGTGCGGTGGAGCGGATACGCACTGACGGGACACGAGCGAGATCAGGCGCGCACACGGGTTGGATGATCCACGTGTGAAGCATCCGCGGGGGACGAGAATGCTTCGAGGCGACTTTTCTGCTCAGGAGCCAGCAGGCGGGGGGGAAGTCGTAATCGGTCATGTTACTTGCAGCGCCAAAAAGCCACAAGTGGGTCTGCAGAGCCGACAACAACTCACGTGTTCCATCCGTGCGCGCCCGAATTCGTCACAGGAAATTCTCGAACTCTTTTCCGAATCCACGGGTTTGCGGCGACACCTCGACGGCGAGTTGGTCGAACACGCCGAAGTAGCGGCCCTACTCGGCCTCGAGGACCACTTCGAGTGTTCCGATCTGCCCTGAGACGAGGGTGAACGGAACCCGCCGCGTGCGGAATCCGGCCTTGTGCACGGCGATCTCGAACGGTCCAAAACACCCTGCCGACAGGACGAAAGTCGCTTCATCCGAGCGCGGGGCGTGCGCGATCCCGAAGACGGCGAGTGCGTCCGCTTCGACCATCAGCGCGGCCACTTCGTCGCCTCGTGAGTCGAACACCTTGGCGCGCGCGGACAACGTGGCACCGGATTGATCGCGCACGAGGAGCTCCACGCCGCCGCGGCGGTTCACGCCGACCCGCGGTGTCACCACGCCGGAGTCGGGCACGTTCACGGCGAATTCGACGTCGCAATTCGAACGGAGCGACACAGGTGTGTCTCCATCCATCGTCGAAGGCGCGCTCCACGTTCGACCGGATCGCAGGGTCACCATCCAGTTGCCCGAGGGCACGTCTGCGATGACGAACATCTTCGTCGCTGCATCGCGCTGGACCGTGCGCTCGAACGCAGATCCGTGCATCAGCGGCGAGCGTGGTCGGAACACGAACACGGCCGTGTCGACGCCCGCCTTCGCCTCGTCGTCGACGACCACTCGAGCCGTGACGGACTGCAGGTCGAGCTCCACGGATTCGGTGAGACGCTCTCCGTCGATCAAACCGCGCAATTGCATGCGCTTCGTCTCGAAGCCGCGTCGCGTCAGGATCAGTGGGTACGCGAGCGCCGGTTGCAGCATCACCACGAGTCGTCCGGCGTCGTCGGACGTGCGCGTGAACTGCCGATCACCGGCCTCGATCTGCACTTCCACACAGCACAGCGGAACCCCTTTCGAGCGGATGTCGAGCTCCAATCGCGCTGCGGGAAGCGCGAAATCGACGTGGCTTTTCGGCGCATTCACGCGCACGGCCGCGACGCGATTGACGTCGACCGCGACGTCGCGCTGACGCACGGTCAGCAAGCGCACGACGTGCTCGCCGCGGTCGAGTCCTGTGGCCGCGTAGTTTCCTTGCGCGTCGGTGTGCGCCGTCGTCGACGCGCGCACGAATCGATCGGTGCGCCACGCATATCGCAATCCTCCGACCTCGAGCACGTCGCAGCCGAGACAAGTCGCGATCACGACTTCGGCGCGCGCTAGCGGCTGTCCGCCGACGAGCACGGTGCCGGCGATCTCAGCGCCTCTTTCGAGAACGAAGGGTTCCAAGTCGACACGGCTCCCGACCGCGGAATCGACTCGACGGGCAGTCGTCGCGAAGCCCGTCGCGAAGACGGCGACGAGTAGCGTCCCGGTCCACTTCGTGCGCACGCACGCGCGACCGTCGTCCGCCGTGGCCGACTCGACGAAGTCGCGCGTGCGCGGCCCGTTCGCATCGCATTCGAAGAGCACCACGTGCGCTCCGCCGATGCGCTTGCCGTTCTCGTCCTCCAGCGTCGTCGTGATCGTCGCTTCCTTCGAGTTCGTGCCGCAGCGCGCTTCGTCGAACGGACGTTCCACGATTCCGCGGCGCGCTTCGTCGACGGGGTTCGCGAGCAGGTGAGCGGGAGTCGGCCCCGACTCGAGTGAGAATCCGAAGTCGTGGTCAGCGGCGAGCGGCGCGGGCTCGGAGCGCTGCACGGCCAGTCCGGCGCCCCACAGACCGGCCGCGATCGAGGCGGCCACGACGACGAGGACGGTCCACTGGTTCGCGGGGGTTTTCACGGTGGTTCGCGACGGCGTGGACGTGCTACGCAGGGTGCGGAGCACCGGTTGGTCACGTTACGCGAAATTCGCCGAGTGTCGCTCGCTTGACGATCGAACGCGACTCGTCGAACGTACACAGAAGTGGAACGTCGAGTCGAAAGTGCATTGCTCGTCGGCGTCGACGGCGGCGCGACCGAGGTGAAGGCGCACGCGATCGTCGAAGTCGACGGGGCGCTCACGACGAGCCACGCGCACGCGGGCTTTCGCTACGAGCGCGTGGACGGCTTCGCGCCCGTCGACCTTTCTCGCCAACTGGACGAGCGCGCGCGCGGCGAAGTGCGTTGTTGTGCGCTCGAACACGCTCAGGGCGAACGGTGGATCGAGGCGTTCGCCAACGCGATCGAATCCGTCGCGGCATGTGCGAGCACAGCGCAGCTCCAAGTCGGAATCTGCGCGCCGGGGCTCAAGACTCTCGATGCACGCGGCCTCGCAGTGGTGAAGAATGGTCCGCGCATCGTCGATTTCGTCGATCGACTCGAAGCGCGTCTCGTGCGCACCGGTCTCGTGCTCGCGCGTCCGATTCCTGAGCTCGTCGGTGACGGCGTCGCATGCGGACTCGGTGAACAAGCGAGTGCGCAGGGTGGACTCCGCGCCGTCTCGAACGCCTACTACGTCGGTGGAGGAACGGGAATCGCCGAGTGTTTCGTGCTGGAGGGCCGCGTCGTTTCTCTCGACGAAGTCGCGGACATTGCGCGAAAGGCCTGGTCGATGACGAGTTCGCTCGGCCACGATTTCGAGTCTTCGGTGAGCGCGCGCGGCCTCAACGCGCGTTTCGTCGAGCTCGGCGGCCGCGCAGACGTGATGCCCGAAACGACTCTCGCGAACCGTGACGACGCCGCTTGGCCGACGAAGCACGCGTCCGGCGACGACCGAGTCGCGGCAAGAACGGACGAGAGCGCCGCAGCTCGAGCGTTCGCCGAGTGCGCCGCGATGCTCGCCGAACTCGTGAACTTGCGCGTCGAAGAAATGCGACGTGCGCGCGGCATCACGCTCGAACGCGTCGTCGTCGGACAACGCCTCGGCGCGCTCTTCGCGGAGCCGCGGATGCGCTCGTACCTGCTCGAGCCGGCTGAGCGCGTGTGCTCGATCCCGATCCATCCGAGCACGCTGCGCGCGAGTCCGGCGATCGGCGCGGCGCGTTGGGCGAGCCTGCAGGATTCACGAGGCGCGACGCATGCCGGTTAGCGCGCCCGCAGCGTTCGGGACCAGCGACTGGATCGTCGTGTTCGGCGTGCTCGCCGCGACGACGGTTTTGGGCCTTTTTCTCGGGAAAGGCGCCACGATTCGCGAATTCTTCCTCGGCGGGCGGCGCTTGCCCTGGTGGTCGGTCAGCGCATCCATCGTCGCCACCGAGATCAGTGCGGTGACGCTCGTCAGCGTGCCGTTCCTCGTGTTCAAACCGGGCGGCAATTTCGCGTACCTGCAGCTCATCTTGATCGGTTCGGTACTCGCGCGGCTCGCGATCGCGTGGTGGCTCGTGCCGGTTTATTTCGAGCGCGAGATCTACAGCCCGTACGACTTCATCGGTGCGCGACTCGGCCGGCGCGCGAAGGATCTCGCGACCGCTTTGTTCGCGGTCGGAGGCGTGCTCGGTCAAGCGTCGCGTGTCTACTTGACTGCGCTCGTGCTCGAGATCGTGCTCGCCGGACCGCTCGCGACCTTGTCCGCGGCGACGCACGTGCCGACGTTGGCGTTGTCGATCGCGCTGCTCACGCTGTTCGCCGTTCTGTGGACGTGGATCGGCGGAATGGCAGCTGTCATCTGGACGGATTTCGTCTTGTTCTTCGTCTTCACTGCGTCGGCGATCGCCTTGCTCTTCGTCGTCGCGGGCAAGCTCGATCTCGGCTTCGAGCGCATCTGGCGCGTCGGTATCGATGCGCACAAATTCGATCTCCTCGATTTCGACACCAGTCCGGCTCGCGCGTTCACGTTCTGGACTGCGACGATCGCCGCGAGTTGGGGCGGCATCGCGTCGTATGGCATCGATCAGCTGATGGCGCAGCGCATCTTCTGTTGTCGCAGCGTCGCGGACGCGCGCAAGGCGGTCGTGTGGTCGTCCGTCGGCGTGATCGTTCCGGTGCTCGTAGCCGTCGTCGGTGTCGGGCTCTTCGCTTACTACGAGCGCAATCCGATGTCCGAATCGGCCCTCGCGCTGTACGCGAAGAAGGGCGAGAACCTGCTCTTGATCTTCACGACCGATGTCGTGCCGAGCGGATGGAAAGGGCTCGTCGTCGCGGGCATCTTTGCCGCTGCGATATCGAGTTTGGACGGCATTTTGACGGCACTTTCGCAGGTCACGCTGTCGTCGGTCTTCGCACCGCTGCGACGTCGGTCGATCGAGCGCATGGCGCCGAGCGCACGTCCGAGCGCCGCAGTGGAAGAGCGCCGCGCCGTGCGCATCGCGCGTCTCCTCGTGATCGTTTTCGGACTGGTGTTGGGCGTGCTCGCGTTCGCGATGGACGAACTGTCGCGGCACTTCGGTTCGATCCTCGAACTCGCGCTGACGATGGCCACGTTCACGCAAGGTGCCTTGCTCGCCGGATTCGCGCTGGCACTGCTCGCACCGCGAATCGGTGGTTCGGGGTTCATGTGGTCGGCGCCGTACTCGAGCGCATTCGTCTTCGCGTTGGCGTGGCACGGCGAGACGGCGCGCACGCTGATCGTCGCTGCGGCGATCACGTTTTTCTGCACGTGGTTTTTCATGCGGACGGTCCCAGACCTGAAGAGCGGCGAACCCGTGAAGCGCGTCGCTCTCCAATTCGCGATTCTCGTGCTCGCGCTACTCGTGCTGGTCTGGATTCAGCGCCACGGACTCGTCGTCGTGGAGAAAGACGCGCACACCGATTCCGAGTGGCTCTCTCTGCCCGTCGCATTCCCGTGGTACGTGCCGATCGCGTCGACGCTCGCGTTCGTGCTCGGCCTGGTTTGGGCGCGGGACGAGGGGCCTACCAGCCTGGAATTCGCAGGCTGACGGAATCGACCGACTCGTTCGACCCGCGCGCGCTTGGTACGTTCCGATCGCTTCGACGATCGTGTGCGATTGCGGCCCGAGCTGGGCTGGCGACGGCGAATCGTGGAGCACCTGAACACGTGTGAGCCGCATGCACCGATCGATCGCAATCTTCGCCTTCCTCCTCGTCGCACTGTCGAGCTACGTCTCGAGCGCGTGCCAAGCCACGACGCCCGTCAAGCGTCCGCGACTCTCCGAACACGCGATGTGGGTCACGCGTTGGGACTACAAAACAGCAGCCGATTGCCGCGCGATCGCCGAGAATTGCCGCGCGAACGGCATCGACACGATCTTGTTCCAAGTGCGCGGCAACGCGACGGCTTTCTACCGCTCGAAGCTCGAGCCGTGGGCCGAACAGTTCGGGTTCAAGGACCCTGGTTTCGATCCGCTCGCGACCATGATCGAAGAGACGCACAGTCGCGGCATGCGACTCGTCGCCTGGGTGAACGCGGTGCCGGCGTGGTGGGGGACGACGCCGCCCAGTGATCCGAACCATGTCTACAACAAGCATCCTGAATGGATGTGGTACGACCAATACGGCAAGCGCCAAGCGTTGAGTGAAAAGTTCTACGTCTCGTTGAATCCCTGCCTGCCCGAAGTGCGCGCACACGTCGTCGCGGTGATAGGCGAGATCGTGTCGAACTACGCGATCGACGGAGTGCATCTCGACTACATGCGCTTCCCGAACGAAGCGCCCGCGACGCCGGCCGGGACCGATATCGACTACCCGCGCGATGCAAAAACGGTCGCGTTGTTCACGAAGGCGACGAAGAAGACGCCCGAACAGGACGGCGCGGCCTGGAAGAGTTGGCGCACGGCACAAGTCACCGAACTCGTGCGGCAAATTCGTGCGAAAGTGCGCTCGCTGAAGCCCGAAATCGAACTTTCGTCGGCCGTTGGCGTGAAGCGCGAGAGCGCGCTGGCGCATCATCAAGACGCGTACACCTGGCTCAAAGAAGACCTCGTCGACACCGTCTATCCGATGAACTACACCGGCGACCCGAAGGTGTTCGCGACTCGTACCGACGCGTGGAACCAAGCGGCGCCGGGCGAGCGCATCGTGCAGGGCGTCAACTTCGGGATGGGCACGTCGGACACCATGCGGGCACAAGTGCAAGCTGCGCTCGAAAAGAGCGAGGGCTTTGCGATCTTCGCGTACTCGTCGCTGTTCCCATCGCCCGTCGACGCCGTCGACCGACCCGATCCGAAGCAACGCGCTGAACGCGACGCGCTCTCGAAAATCGTCCAAGCATGGCTGCGCGAGTTGAAGCCCAAGGCCACACAGCGCTGATTTTTCCGCACGTGCTCGAGCGGCACTTCGCCGTGCTGTCTACCGTGCCGAAAAAGCGCTGGGCCCCAGTCCTCCTCGCGGTTGATTCTTCGGAAGGAATGTCTCAAGAACGGCCGCACATTCCGAGGAGATCCCATGCTGAACATTCGCCGAAGCCGCGAGCGCGGACATCAAGACCACGGTTGGTTGGACACGTACCACACGTTTTCGTTCGCCGATTACTACGACGAAGACCACATGGCGTTCCGGGACCTGCGCGTGATCAACGAGGACATCGTGCAGCCGGGGCTGGGTTTCCCGCGTCACGGTCACCGCGACATGGAGATCCTGACGTGGATCCTCGAGGGTGCTCTCGAACACAAGGACTCGATGGGTTCGGGCGGCATCATCAAACCGGGCGAGATGCAGTACATGTCCGCGGGGAGCGGAGTGATGCACAGCGAGTTCAACGCGTCGCGCACCGAACGCGTGCACTTGCTGCAGATCTGGATCGTGCCGGCGAAGCACGGCGTGAAGCCGCGCTATGCGCAGCAGGATTTCGGTGCAGCGCTCGCGAAAAACGGGCTGGTGAAGATCGCGTCACCGGAGGGCGACGGCGATTCGATCGCGATCCACCAAGACGTATCGTTGTTCGCCGCACGGCCCGCGATGGAAACGACGCTCGTGCACGAGTTCGCGCCTGGCCGAGCTGGTTGGTTGCAAGTCGCACGTGGCAAGCTGCGCGTGAACGACGTGGAGCTGTCGGCCGGTGACGGACTCGCGATCGAGCGCGAGCCTAGAATCACGATTCAGGCCGAAAACGCTGCTGAATTTTTGCTGTTCGACTTGGCCTGAACGCTGCGCCAGATCCAGCTCAGCGCTTCGCGATGCGAACCTTCGCCTTGAATACCTGCAAGGTGCAGCAGCTCGGCTTGGGGACCGGAAATCCGTTCGGCGACGGTCGACTGTGCGTCGCCGGAATCATCGATCGCCCCGGCGTCGGATTCGCGAACGGGAGCGGCTTCGCCAGCGTAGGTTTCGTGCCGGTCGGGGTTTCAGCGGGCGACACACGCTACTTCCAAGCTTGGTACCGCGACTCGGCGAGCTTCTGCACCACCTCGACCTTCAACCTGTCGAATGCGTTCGCCCAAGTCTGGTCGACGTGAGCGCGCGGACTGCGCCGACCGATTTCGCGCACTTCCGCTGAAATCGGCGGCGCGCGGTGGGAAGACAGGGTTGGAGCGGACGACTCGGTCTGCTCCACCTCGTTCCACATCGAAATCTCGGCACACTCATGAAGATCCGCCATCGCGTTCACTTTCCTCGTCACCACGCCAGCATTCGCGCAGATCGGCACCATCAGCTCGCCGCCCAGCCTTGTCAACGGCGGCGGAGCAATCGACAGCGGTTCCGAATTCGCGCCGCAACTCGTCTCCGACGGCATCGATACGTGGACGTGCGTGTTCACGACGAACGACTTGGGGCTCTCGAACGGCGGCGACACCGACATCTTCTGGACGCGCAGCCGCGATCTCGGCATCTCGTGGAGCTTGCCGGCTGCGATCGCCGCGAGCTTCCTCACCGACTCCGGCGTCACGAGTACGGACATCCAGCCGGCGCTCGCGTCCGACGGACCTTCGCGCATGGTGGTGTGGGCTTCGACGAAGAATTCGATCGCCGGCAACTTCGGTATCTTCTCGGCCTACAGCTCTTCTCTCGCGACGAACTGGGTCAACGCGTTGCCCGTCGGGAACGCTTTCGCGAGCGACCTCGTCGACGACAACGAACCGTGCGTCGCGGGCGGGAACGGGACGTACGTGACGGTGTGGCTGCGCAACGAAGGAGGCGGCAATCGCGACCTCTACTTCGCGCGCACGACGGTCAACGGCGGGCCGAGTTGGTCCGTCCCGGCGCGCGTCGATGCGACGAGTGCGACAGACAGTGGATCGGAAGTTTCCGCGAGCATCGCGACGGACGGCGCGGGGAATTGGGTGATCGTGTGTGACTCGACCGCGAACCACTTCGGTTCGGGCACTGACGCCGAGATCTACGCCTACCGATCCTCTGACGACGGTGTGACTTGGTCAGGGCCCGCACTCGTCAACGCGACAGCGGCGAGCGATGGTTCCGCCTTCGACTCCGAGCCCACGGTGGCCGTCGACGCTGCGAGCGGAACGTGGATGTGCACTTGGCGCACTCCGCACACATTCAGCGGGATCACCGGCGGCGACTCCGAGATCGCTTGGTCGAAGAGCACGAATCTGGGCGCCGTTTGGCAGCCGACCGGCATCGTCAACACCGACTATCCGACCGATCAAGGCACGTCGAGCGGCGACTCCGAACCGTCCGTGCGTGCTGATCAGCGCGGACACTTCCTGGTGAGTTGGACGCGCACGCTGACGAACGATTCGGACACCGATCTGCGTGCGGCTCGCACGGATGACCTCGGCACGACTTGGACTGCGCCCGTGTTCATCGACATCGATGCAGCGCTCGACAGTGGCACGGACGCTGGCTCGGCGCTCGTGCCCGACGGCATCGGACATTGGCTGTGCGTGTGGCAGTCGAACGACAGCCTGGCGCCTGTTTTCGGTACGGATCTCGATGTCGTGGCGTCTCGCTTCCTGATTCCGAGCAGCGATTTCCTCGCAGATTTCTGCTACGGCCACACCGAAATCGGCAGCGCACCGCGCTGTCCGTGCGGCAACGATTCGCCGATCGGCTTGAACAGCGGTTGCTTGAACGCGTCAGGCACGGGTGGACGGATCGGCCACATCGGCTCGTTCAGCGCATCCGCTGCAACCCAAGTGATCAGCATCAGCGGAGTTCCGCCCGGATCCGCGGCGCTGATGTTCCAAGGCGATGGGCAGTTGGGCTTCGGGCTCGGAACCCCGTTCGGAGACGGACGGTTGTGCGTCGCCGGGGTCCTCGATCGTTTGGGAGTCGTGTTCGCCGGACCGACCGGAAACGGAGGACTGAATTTCGCCCCGACCGGAGTGAGCGCGGGTAGCACGCGCTTTTATCAGGGTTGGTATCGCGACTCGGTGAGTTTCTGCACGAGCGCGACCTTCAACTTGACGAGCGCATACGGAACGGTCTGGGCGCCGTGAGCCGGTCGCGCGCCATCGCAACGCACTCGCTGCGGTGGCGCCCGACATGAGTGTCACTTGGACATCGCGGCGAGGCGCTTCTTGAAGAGCTCGCTGCGTTGTTTGCCGATGGCGGTTTCTGTCGCTGCCCACTCCGCGTTCTTGAATGCGGTCGGCGACAGTTCTTTGCGAAAGCGTTCCAAGTGCGGAGCAACTTTCGCGAAGAGGAGCAGTCCTTCGGCATTGTTCTCGACGAAGTACTCCGGGTGCACGATGCCGTGGCGGCCCATGCTGTACACCATCTCCCAGTACGTCGAAACTTGGCGCCACGCGGCATTCATCGGATGCGTGGGCTTCGTCACTTCGAGTAATTCATCCCAACTCTTCGGCACCCACGTGTTGATCGCATTGCGCGACTCGCGCATGACGGCTTCGCGACGCAAGTCGTAGAGTTTGATGACGAGATCGGCGTCGTGATGGTCGGGCAGTTCTTTGGACATCGGTTCCTCGCGAGAGGGTGTGTGGGAGAGCGAATCAGAGTTTCTTGCGAGTCGGCTTCTTGGACGTGACTCGCTTTGTGCGTGTTTTCGGCCTCGAAACCGTAGTTTTCGGCTGAGCGTTGCCCGCGAGCAGCTCGACGATCTTCTTTGGTGCGACGGCGCGGAAGCTCTCGTCGATCCATCCCTTGAACGCCGCGACCGGCACTTTCTCTTCGCTCGCGAAAGTCGACGTGACCCAACCGCTCTTGCCGAGTCCGTATCCCGTCGGCTCGGCGAATGAACTCGCAAGTGCCTTCTCGTGCGACGTCGGCAACTTCACCGACAGCTTGATGCCGTCGACGGACACGTACATGAACAAGAACACTTTGCCCTTCACCTTGAAGGCGCTCTCGCCCCACGGAAAGTCCTCGTAACTCTCGGGGTAGGCGAGTGCCATCGCGCGCAATGCGGGCTCGGCGGGATGGACGGTGGCTTTCGACTTCACGGCATTCCTCTTTCGAGCTCGAGCATCTCCGCGATCGTCTGACGGCGGCGCACGAGCCGCGCGACACCGTTTTCGACGAGGATTTCTGCGGCAAGCGGGCGCGCATTGTAGTGACTCGACATCGCCGAACCGTATGCACCGACGTCGTGGATGCACGCGATGTCGCCGCGCGTGACGTCGGGCAACGCGCGCGGTGCGAGCTCGCCGTGCTTGTCGACCGTGAACACGTCGCCCGATTCGCACAACGGTCCAGCGACGACGCGCGGCTTCAATGGCGCATTCGAAGGGCGCCCGAGCACGGTGATCTCGTGATACGCGCCGTACATCGCTGGTCGCACGAGTTCGTTGAAACCGGCGTCGACGAAGACGTACTCGACGTTGCCACTCGTTTTCGAGCCGAGCACTTCGGTCAGCAAGCAACCGGATTCGGCGACGAGGAAGCGGCCGGGTTCGACTTCTAAGCGGATCGCGTGACCGACGCGGCGCGCAATACGTTCACGCGCGGCGAGCCACACGTCGACGAAGCGGGCGACGTCGAACGGCTTGTCGTCGCGCGTGTACGGAGTCGGCAGACCACCGCCGGCTGACACGACAGCGAGCGTGTCACCGACGAGCGGCGCCAACTTCTCGAGAGACTCCGTGACGCGCGCCAAGTGCTCGAAATCACTGCCGGAACCGATGTGTACGTGCAAACCGACGACGCGCAGTCCGGCGCGTCGGGCACGCTCGATCACGCTCGGAAGTTCGGCGTGCCAGATGCCGTGCTTGCTCGCTTCGCCGCCGGTTTGGACTTTGCGTCCGTGTCCGTGACCGAAGCCCGGATTGACGCGCAACATCATGTCGCGGCCCGGACACGCGGCGGCGAATTCTTCGACCATGAAAGGCGAGCCGAGGTTCGCACGCACCTTCGTCCGTGCGACTGTCGCGAGCGCCGCTCGGTCGAACATGTCGGCTGTGAACACGATTTCTTCTGGAGCAAAGCCCGCGGCGAGCGCGCGCTCGATCTCACCGGCGGACACCGCGTCGAGTTCGACGCCGAACCGCTTCATCGAGCGCAGGATGGAGAGGTTCCCGTTCGCTTTTTGCGCATAACGCACGACGTCGAAACTGCGCAGACTCGCGACTCGTTCCTCGATCACGTTCGCGTCGTAGACCCACAGCGGCGTGCCGAATTCGCGCGCCAAACCAGCCAAAAACGTGTCGTTCAGCGTGCGCATCACCGTAGCGCCTCCGTCAAACCCTCGATCAAGGCATCGACTTGTGCGTCCGTGTGATCGGCGCGCACTGCGATGCGGAGATATCCGCCGAGTCCGTCGGGATAGTCGACGCACGGCACGAGGATGCCACGCGCGAGGAGCTCGTCGTGCACATGTTCCATGCGCACTCGCGGCTTCAGTTGCAGCGCGAACACGGGCAGAGGAACAGCGCTGAGAGGCACTGCCAGACGCGTGAAGAGCACTCGCAATCGGCTCGCGTGTTCGAAGAGTCGCGCGCGTCGCAGCGGCTCGTCGTCGATGACTGCGAGAGCCGTACTTGCCGCTCGCGCGAGCGCCGGGGGAATCGGTGTCGAACCGACGAACGCTCGTGAAGCTGAGCGCGCACGCTCGATGTGCTCGCGGGAACCGGCGATGAAACCACCGAAACACCCGAGCGATTTCGACAACGTTCCCGTGACGACGACGCGCGAATCGACGATGCGCGCGTGCTCGACACTCCCGCGACCGCGCTCGCCGAGCACGCCGATGCCGTGACAATCGTCGACGACGAGCATTCCGCCAGCGGGCAGGACGTCGAGCAGTTCGCGCAAGGGGGCGAGTGCGCGCAACACAGGAAACACCCCGTCGGTGAAGATTGCGAACACCCCGGGCGCGTGTGTGCGCGCTGCCTCACGCGCCGATTTCGCGTCGGCGAATGCGTACTCGTGCACGTCGCGTTTCGAGATGACGAGTGCATCGCGCACGCTCACGTGACTGTCCTCGTCGACGAGGATCGTGCGGATCTCGTCGGGCAGCGCCTGCGCGAGCACGATGTTCGACAAGTAGCCGTCGGGCACGAGCAATGCCGATTCGACGCCGAAAAAGCGCGCCAAATCACGCTCGAGATCGTCGTGCGCCGAAGTGTTGCCCGTCGTCGCACGCGATCCCGACGATGACACGCCGAATTCGCGCAACCCGCGCTCGAGCGCTGCGACGACGCGCGGGTGATGCGCCAATCCCAGGTAGTCGCATCCGGCGAACAGCACCAACTCACGGCCGTCGATACGCACGGTCGTCGCCGTCGCGGCTTCGATCGCGCGAGTCGAAACCGTCATCGCGCTCACTTCTTCGCCGGCGCGACGCAACCGACGAGCGGAATCGAGGCCATCGTGTGCAAACCCGGCGCGCACTGTTTCAGCGATCGAATCGAGTTGAGCGTGATCGCCGACGTCGCGATGTCGCCCTGCACTCCACCCTGCCACACGAGGTCGATCGGTGGAGTCCCCGTGACGATCACGCGATCATGCGGATCCTTCAATCCGATCGACGCTTGGAACTTCAACTCCACCGTGATCCGATCGCCTGTGTATCCGCGCGCTTCTTGCCGAACACCGCAAATCGAGCCCTTTTTCACGATTCCGAGGCCGCTCTTCATGCTCTTCGTCGCGTAGACGGGATGGATGTCCTCCTCCCAGCGCGTCACCGTCAGTCCGAGTTGCGCGGCGATGAAGTGCAGCGACTCGCCCAAGCCGACGTGGCGCAGGGTGCCGGCTTTGACTTGCGCGTCGAACTGTTTGTCGTCCAGCCCGACGCCGATCTTCTTCTGGAACGGAATGCGCCGCGACGAGGCGTCTTGATAGCGGTGCACTTCGACGCGCTCGACCGATTTCGAAATCGCCGTAGCTGCGACGGGAAACGTGTCCATCAAGAAGCCCGGGTTCACGCCGGTGCCCAGCAATCGGCCGCCGTGCTTCTTGGCGAGCGCGTCGAGCTCGGCAGACAACTTCTTGTGCCGCAGATAGGGCCACGACAATTCTTCGCACGTGCTGACCACGGTCGCACCGTGCGCAAGCAAAGTGCGAAACGTCGGCGCGCACTTCGCGAGGTCCGAACTCGACGCGACGATCGCGCAATCGATCGCGCTCCAATCGACATCGTCGTAGTCGGCGGCGATGCTCACACTCTTCGGCGAGCCGGGCACCACTTCGGCCAACTTCTTGCCCGCGAGCGCAGGCGACGTGTCGACGGCGGCGACGACGCGACCGAGCTTGCGCTCGTGCAGGTCCGAGACGATCTTGATGCCTAGAGGGCCGACACCGACTTGCAGGATTTTCCACATGGGGCGGGAAGGATAGCGAGTGCGCCGGCCAATACCTGTTCTCTTGCACAGGCTGGCCAATGGACTTCCGACCTCACGGGTTCGTAACCCGCCGTTGCGGAAGCACATTCCTAGTGAATGGCGTGTTTTCAGCCTCCGTAATGCCCCTGTTCTGGTTCCAACCTTGCCCCTTCCAACCGTGTGAGGGAGGATTGGTCACTGCTCTGCGAACGGCACACGCGGGGTCCCTGCCAGGATCCGGCGAGCGCAGTTCGAACGACGAGTCCTGACCCGCAACTTGCCTTCACAACGGGCGCGTCTTTTCCCGGCCGCCCCACACTCGACGAACATGGTCCATCCGACCGCCCCCCGACGGCCCGGTTGGCTTGCGCGCCTTCTCGGCGACGCCGGCCGAACGTGTCTGCCTCCGAACGAATTCGACGTGGCCTTCGAAGTCGAAGCCTCGCGTTCCGAGCGCAGCGGCAACACGCTCTGCCTCGTGGTGTTCGCCTCGCAGCGCGGACGCGACACCGACGAGCGCATCGATGCCCTCCTCGCGTCGATCGAATCTCGCAAGCGACAGTACGACACGATCGGTCTGCTCGAATCACACCGCGTCGGCGTTCTCTTGCCCTACACGACCACGAGCGGTGCATGGGCTTTCGCCGAGGACGTGTTGAAGCGCAACGGCGACAGCGCCGGTCGCTTGATCGCCACTGTGTCTTCGAACGAAGTCAGTCCGAGTGGGACACCCACCCCCGCGATGCGACCGAAGGAAGTCGCAACTCCGCCCGTCGCGCCGCGCACACGCAAAGCAATCGATCCGGCCGTCCCCGAAGAAGTCAAAGAAGAGGTCGCTTCGCACGCCGGTGCCGCCATCGACGCGCCGACTGTCGCGAGCATTTGGCACGAGTTCGGACGGCAGCCGTCGCGGGCGAAGCGCGTCGTCGACATCGTCGGATCGAGCATGGCCCTCGTGTTGCTGTCACCGTTGCTCCTGGGATCGGCCGCAGCGGTGAAGGCCTCTTCGCCGGGACCGGTCTTCTTCCTACAAGAACGTGCCGGTCAATTCGGCAAGCCCTTCAAGCTCGTGAAGTTCCGTTCGATGTTCATCGATGCGGAAGCACGCAAGCAAGCGCTCATGCACCTGAACGAGATGGATGGGCCTGTTTTCAAGATCAAGAACGATCCGCGCATCACTCCGATCGGCCGGTGGTTGCGGAGGTTGAGCATCGACGAGCTGCCGCAGTTCTACAATGTCCTGCGTGGAGACATGAGCTTGGTCGGACCGCGTCCGCCGCTGCCGAGCGAGCTCCCTGGCTATGAACAATGGCACCTGCGCCGACTGACGCGCCGCGGTGGATTGACGTGCATTTGGCAGACCAGTGGCCGTAACCAGGTCCCGTTCAAGGAATGGATGCGCATGGATCGCCGCTACATGCGTCAAGAGTCGATGGTCACCGATCTCTCGCTCATCGCGAAGACCGTGTGGACCGTGACGATCGGTCGCGGGGCGAGCTGAACCCGCCAGGAAGTCGCATCTGCGCTCGGCCGACGCGCGGCTTCGTCGCAAGATTCGCGCGGGTCGACGGCGACATTCTCGGATAGCGGATCGAGCGCATTTTGTGCGCTCGCGAGTGGATCGCGCAGGCCTTGGCTCGTGAAAAGTTTTCCATCCGCACTCGCCGACTTTCCCGCAAGGGTGCTCCATCCGACGTGCGGTCACGCTCGATAACCCTCGGAACTCGTCACCGCGCTGGAGGACATGGAGTTTGCGTCTAGCCACGCTGATTCGTGCCTTGCCTCGCGGAGTCGTCGACCCCACGTCCCGATGAACGAGTGCGAGGCAACATGACCGATCATCACATCCAGCAAACTTCGTCCCTGTCGCGCTTCGCGTTTGCGCTCGCGTTCGGCGCAGCGCTTTTCCTACCGACGGCGTGCAAAGCGACGTTTCACAACTCGATTCAGGCGCCATCGGTCCAACGCGACGCTCTGACGCTCGAGTCGAATTCGGAATCCCGGTCACGCGGATTCTTCGGCGGCGCGGTCAGCCCGAGTCAGTGGAAACTGCGCGTGGTCAATCGCTCCGGCGTTGGAACGGGTTGGCGCATCACGAGCGATCGACCCTGGCTCACCGTGCCGGTCGCGATCGGATCGACGGCGGCTCGCGCAGAGAGCGCCTTCGACGCGTGCATCGATCCCGACGCAGCGCGCTTGCTCGGCATCGGCGAGCACAAAGCGCACGTGAAGCTGTTTGCCGCGAGCGACACGACGACGGTCCTCAGCACGGTCGAGATCGTTCTCGAAGTCACGCCGGCGAGCGTGAGCGGAACGCACGCGTCGTCGAACGCAACGAACGTGGGCACGCAACAGAACGCGGCGGAGACGGGCACGGTCGCGCACGTTTCGAACGTCGAAACGGCTGATCTCGGGCACTGGACCGATCTGCAGCCGTCGCCCGATTCACGCCTGATCTACGTGTCGAGTGCGACCGGCAACGACGCTAACAGCGGACTCACTCCGCAACAGGCGAAGGCCACGATCGCCGCCGGAAAAGCGCTCATGCGCAACGGTTTCCCCGATTGGCTGATGCTGCAGCGCGGAAATACGTGGGCGGGTTCGTTCGGTCAATGGATCGTGTCCGGACGCTCTCCTTCCGAGCCCGCCGTCGTCTCGACGTACGGTTCGGAAGAGTTGCGCCCGCATCTTGCGACCGGCACGCAAGACGGCCTCTTCACGATTCAAAACAGCGCCAGTCCGGCTCTCTTGCGTCACGTGCGAATCGTGGGCCTGCGCTTCACGTGCAACGGTTACACCGGCACCGAAGGCACACCGCGCGGCATCAACTGGCACGTTCCTTTCGAGGACGTGCTCGTCGAGGACTGCTCGTTCCAGTACTTCCACACGAACATCGTGATCGAGCCGTTGGGTGAGAGCGGTCGCGACTTCCGTCTGCGCCGCAGCATCGTCGCCGATGCGTTCACGACGCAGAACTCGCACAGTCAGGGCTTGTACGTCTCCAACACGGAAGGCGTCTTGCTCGAGGAGAACGTCTTCGATCACAACGGCTGGCGCGAAGACGTGGCTGGCGCGGTGCCGACGATTTTCCGTCACAACGTCTACCTCCAAACCGACGTCACGATGGTGCGCGCCCTCGGAAACATCTTTGCGAGTGGTGCGTCGCACGGACTGCAAGCGCGCGACGGCGGCTTGGTCGAGGACAATCTGTTCGTGAACAACGCCATCGCGCTCCTCCTGGGCAGCGATTGGCAGACGAAGGAACCGATCCGCTTCATCGCGCGTCGCAACGTCATCACTGCCGGACGCGATCTGGATCAGGCGAATCCGCGCGGATTCGGTATCGACGTTCCGTCTGCGGCATCCGGCCTGATCGCGCGCAATCTGATCGTCAATCAGCGCAACGTAGGGTTTCCTGTCGCGATGAATCTGTACGACGGCACGACGGCCGCGGGTCTGCACGACGTCGTGGTCGAGGGCAACATCATCCACGATTGGAGCGGCGCGGTGATCATCCAAGGAGCAGCGCCTCGTCTGACGGGTCTCGTGTTTCGTCTCAACGTCATCAGCGACACCGTCACCGACAACCTGCTGGTGGAGAACACGTTGGCGCCGAACGGCTCTGTCGTGCTGAGCGGCGACAACATGATGTGGAGCAGCAACGCACCGGCGAACAGTTGGTGCCGCATCGGAACCGGAAACGTGTCGTTCGACATGTGGAAGACGTCGATGGGGGACACGAATTCGCGCGCCGAAATGCCGCAGTATTTCGAAGCGGATCGCACGGTCGAAACCTACGACGATCGAATCGGTGGAGCAGGCACGCTCGCTTCGTTCATGGCATCGGCGCGTCGTCAGTCGAAGGCGTCATGGCAACCGGAATACACGGCCCCGGTCGTGAACAACTGGATGCGCGCCGGTTTCCGTTGGCAGGAGTGAGTCAGGCTCCTCTCGGAGATCATGCAGCGCACGCACGAAATCGGCGTCGTCGCGATCGGCCGTAACGAGGGCGATCGCTTGAAGCGAGCGCTGCGGTCACTCGACGCTCGCCGCGAGCGGACCGTGTACGTCGATTCGAGCTCGACCGACGATTCGGTGTCGTTCGCGCGCTCGATCGGCGTCGACGTCGTGGAACTCGACACGACGATTCCCTTCACGGCGGGTCGTGCGCGAAATGCCGGATGTGATCGGCTCCTCGAGATCGCTCCCGATGTCGAGTTCGTGCAGTTCGTCGACGGCGACTGCGAAGTAGTCGACGGTTGGATCGAGCGCGCAGCTGCCGAGATCACACGTGATCCGAAGCTCGCCGTCGTCTGCGGTCGACGTCGCGAGCGGTTCCCGCACGCGACGATCTGGAATCGCTTGTGCGACATGGAATGGAACACGCCGATCGGTCGATCACACGCTTGCGGTGGGGACGCGCTGTACCGCGTCAGCGCGTTTCGCTCCGCCGGCGGATTCGATTCGCGCCTCGTGGCCGGCGAGGAACCCGAACTCTGCGTGCGCATCCGAGCGCGAGGATTCGAAATCGAACGCGTCGACGCCGAGATGACTCTGCACGACGTCGCGATGACGCGAGCATCGCAATGGTGGCGTCGCGCGTCACGCAACGGACACGCCATCGTGGGCGCTCTGATGATCCACGGAAACGATGCGAATCACGATTGGGGACGTCAGCTCTTTCGTGCAGTGTTCTGGGCGACGTCGATCACGGTCGCGTCGATTGCAGCTGGAATCGGCCTGTTTTCAGCCCTTCCGTGGGCGTGGAAACTCACGCTCGCGATGCTGCCGATCGCACTACTCGCGCTCGTATGGGCGCGCACGTTCGTGAATCGGAGTCGTCGTGGAGACAGCGTCGGTGATTGCGCGCTCTACGCGACGTTCGTAGTCGCCGGCAAGTGGGCGGAGTGCGCGGGGGCCTTCCAGTGTTGGCGCGACCACGCGAGCGGCAGACGCTCGCGCTGGATCGAGTACAAGCCGATCCCGACGCGGACGAGTGGAGAGCGCGCATGAGGATCAAGCGACGCTTGCGCTCCGTCATCGAAGTCGCCGCTCTGCGCGCCGGCATTCTCGATCGATTCGAGCGCGCGGCACACGACGGGTTGACAGTGTTGACGTATCACCGAGTGTTGCCCGCTGCTGCGTGCGCCGCCTATCCGTTTCCGTCGCTCGCGATGCCGGTCGACGCGTTCCGCGCGCAGATGGAGCGGGTGGCTCGGCACTTCGAAGTCGTAAGGTTGAGCGAAGGCGTCCGACGCATGAGCGAGCAGCGGCACAGCGCGCGACCGTTGGCGGCTGTGACCTTCGACGACGGTTACGACGACAATGCGACGATCGCGGCGCCGATCCTGGAGGCACTCGATCTGCACGCGACATTTTTCCTCGTCCACGATTTCGTCGTGCACGAGCACGCGCTCTGGTTCGACCGTGCGGCCGTTGCCTTGAATGCGATCGGCGAGGACCTGGCAGCCATCGAACACTTGAAGTCGCTCGAGCCGAGCGCACGCGACCTTTTCATCGACGAACTCGAAAAACGTGCTGGAAACAGACCGATTCGTGCCAACGCGCCTATGTCGCGCCGTCAAGCTCGTGGGTTGTTGCGCGCGGGTCACGAGATCGGATCGCATACGCTCACGCATCCCATTCTGACGCGTGTTTCGGACGTCCATCTCGAAGCCGAAGTCGTGCGCTCCAAATCGGCGCTCGAAGCGTGGCTCGACCATCCGATCGACGGATTCTGCTATCCGAACGGCGACCACGACGAGCGTGTGCGCCACGTCGCGCGATCAGCGGGCTATCGCTGGGCATGCTCGACCGCGCCAGGTCGCAACCAATCGCCGCTCGATGCGTTCGACGTGCAACGCATCGACGTGACGCCGTCGCGCGTGACCGATCACAACGGCGAATACTCCGAACTCGCCTTCCGCAGCGAGATCAGTCTGCTGCGTCGCGCGCTGCGTGGAGATCTCCGATGAAGATCGCGTATCTGGTCAATCAGTATCCGCACGCGAGTCATACGTTCATCCGCTCCGAGATCGAAGGCCTCGAATCGCTCGAGGTCCAGGTCGAGCGCATCACAGTCGTCGAGAGTCGAGCCGCGCTCGTGGACGATCGCGACCATCGTGAGCGCGGACTGTTGCGCCTGAAGTTGAAGCGGCGCCTACCCATTTTGCTGGCACACGCCGCGCGGACCTGTCTCGCACGACCGAGGTCTTTCCTGCGCGGGCTCGCCACGGCTTGGCGCATGGGCCGAAGCTCGCCGTCGGGCCGCGTGAACAACTTCGGATACCTGCTCGAAGCGTGTGTGCTGCTCGATTGGACGACGCGTCATCACGTTGAACACGTGCACGCACATTTCGGCACGAATTCCACGGCGATCGCGCTCTTGTGCCGTCGTCTCGGCGGTCCGACCTACAGCTTCACCGTGCACGGGACGGAGACCTTCGACGCGCCCGCGTTCTTGTCGCTGACGGAAAAAACCGAACACGCCGAGTTCGTCGCGACCGTGTCCTGGCACGGTCACGCGCTGATGATGCGTTGGATGCCGGTCGAACTCTGGGACAAGATTCGAATCGTGCGTTGCTTCCCGGATCCGCTGCTGTTCGACGGCACGACCTCGCCGCCTCGAACCGATGCGAAGCTCGCTTGCATCGGGCGACTCGCGGCGGAAAAAGGCATCTTCACGATGTTCGAGGCCACGGCGAAGCTCGCCGCCGAGGGCTTGCGCTTCCAAATCACGATGATCGGTGATGGTCCACTACGTGAAGACGCCGAGCGCTACTTACGCGAGCTGGGCATCGAGTCCTACGTCGAACTGGTCGGATGGGGATCGAATCAAGTCGTGAAGAACGCGATTCTCGGTGCGCGCGCGCTCGTCCATCCGAGTTATGCCGAGGGCCTGCCGGTCGCGATGATGGAAGCGCTGGCGCTCGGTCGTCCCGTCATCGCGACCTACGTCGGCGGCGTCCCCGAACTCGTTCGACCGGGTATCGAAGGTTGGATCGTGCCGGCCGGAAGTGTCGACGATCTGGCCGACGCGATGCGATCAGCGTTGACGGCCGATACGTTCGAGCTCACGCGCATGGGGCGCAACGGGCGCAAGCGGCTCGGTGAAATGCATCGACCGAGTACGGAAATCGCGAAGCTCAACCACGAGTTGCGTGCAGGGAGCCGCCGTCGCGCCGCGTGAATCGAGCACGTTCGCCACGAAAATAATTCCGTTCGAGGCCTAGTGTGCCGAGGCCGAGCATTCGGGATGCGAGGCCGGGCCCGTCGAAGTCGATACATCGACGTACCCCGATGGTCTCCAATCGCAAATCGTCCGCCGACGGCGGAAGAGCGCGTCCCCGTGTCTTGGTGCTCGCCGAAGCAGCCAATCCGGAGTGGGTTTCCGTACCTCTGGTCGGTTGGTCATTCGCGCGTGCGATCGCACGCGAAGTCGATGCACACCTCGTCACGCAAGTGCGCAATCGAGATGCGATCTTGCGCGCCGGACTCATCGAAGGTCGCGACTTCACGAGCATCGACAGCGAGCGCGTCGCGCGTCCGCTCAATCGCGTCGGAGCTTGGGTCGCTGGATTGAAAGGCAAGAGCTTCAGCACGATCACCGCGCTCGAAACGCTCGCGTACTACGAGTTCGAGCGACTCGTGTGGCGCCGCTTCGGAGCCGAGATCAAGGCGGGTCAGTGGGAATTGGTCCATCGCGTCACGCCGACGTCACCTGTGATGCCCAGTCCGATCGCGGCTCGCTGTTCTCGCGCAGGCGTGCCGTTCGTGATCGGGCCGCTCAACGGGGGAGTGCCGTGGCCCAGAGGATTCGAAGCACTGGCGCGTGA
Organism: Planctomycetota bacterium; assembly: GCA_034440255.1. GTDB lineage: Bacteria > Planctomycetota > UBA1135 > UBA1135 > JAEUIA01. The sequence continues at coordinate 24,048 of JAWXBU010000160.1, forward strand.
GGATCGGGAGTGGCTCACGCGCGTGCGCGGGATGCACAAGTGGATGCCGGCGCATCGTTCGACACGGGCTCACGCCGCAGTGATCCTCGTCGGATCACGCGTCGCGCACGCCGAAATTGCCGAGAAATGGCGCTCGAAATGCGTGTACATGCCGGAGAACGGCGTCGACGCCGAGCGCGTTCACGGCGTCGCACAGCGCACGCGCGAAGGTGCCTTGCATGTGATATTCGTGGGCCGGATCGTGCCGCTCAAAGGCGTCGATCTCCTGCTCGAAGCCGTTGCACCTCTCGTGCGCGACGGAAGCGTGACGGTCGAGATCGTCGGGGACGGCCGCCAACGCGCGGCGCTCGAGGAGTGGGTTCGCAACGAAAAGCTCGGCAGCGGTGTCACATTCAGCGGCTGGCTGTCCCACGCACGTGCCAGCGAACGAATCGGCGCAGCGCACATGCTCGCCTTGCCGAGCGTGCGCGAGTTCGGCGGTGGCGTCGTGATCGAGAGCATGGCTGCAGGTGCCGTGCCGATCGTGCTCGATCACGGCGGACCTCCCGAGCTCGTCTCACCTGCGACAGGCATCGTCGTGCCGCTCGGCACACGCGCCGAGATCGTCGCGAATCTCCACACCCGCATCGCAGAGCTCGCGAGCGATCGTGAGCGTCTCGAAACGCTGGCTTCGCGTGGCATCGCGCGGGCACGCGAGCACTTCACATGGGGCTCGAAAGCCGCGCGATTGAGGGTGCTCTACGAGTCGATCCTCGATCCAGATCTGGCGAGGCCGCATTTCCCGATGCCCATCCCCGACGAAACGAAATCACCCGAAACCGCGCTCGGAACTCGAGCGCACAGCGCCCCTCCCCTCCGCTGATGTCGCCCACATCGATTGCCACATACGCTTGGTTCGCGCTGGCTCCCTTCCTCTTCGCGTGGTTACCCGCGCGTCGAGCGATCATCGCCGGCTACGTCATCGCGTTTTCGTTCCTGCCGATCGCCGTCATCGACACTCCGTTCGTCGACGTCGACAAATACGTAGCCACTTCGATCGGCGTGTTGCTGGGGTTGTTCTTGCTCGGCAAACGACGCGCGATCAAGCGTCGCATGTCGTATTGGGATTTGCCGATCACGCTGTGGTGCCTGTGCCCGATCGCGACTTCGCTCGACAACGATCTGGGACTCTACGATGGATTGTCGGCCGCGGCCCAGAGACTCCTCATGTGGGGGATGCCCTACATCCTGGCTCGCATCTATCTCGCTGACAAAGCCGGCGTGCGCGACATCGCGATCGGTGTCTTCTACGGCGGTCTGCTCTACATGCCTCTGTGTCTGTGGGAAATTCGCATGAGTCCGCAGCTGCACATGCAGTTGTACGGATATCACCAGCACTCGTTCATCCAGACCGTGCGCACGATCGGCGGCTATCGCCCCATGGTGTTCATGCACCACGGATTGATGGTCGGCCTGTGGATGGCGGCTGCTTCGTTGGTTGGTATCGCTCTATGGAAGAGCGGTGCTCTGAAGCAAGTGGGGCGCTGGCCCGTCAAGTGGTTCGTGATCACCCTCGTGCTCACGACGTTGCTGTGTCAATCCTTCGGAGCCCTCGTCCTGCTGGCTATCGCGCTAGGTCTCTACTTCATGTTGCGACGCCACGGGCGCGTAGCCATCGCGTCGTTGCTGATTCTCCCTCTCGTTTATTGCGGCTTGCGCGTCGGCGGACACTGGAACGCAGGTCCGCTCGTGGACATCACGCGTCACTTCAGCGAAGAGCGCGCTGATTCACTGCAGTTTCGCCTGGAACAAGAGGCTGTGTTGTCCGAGCGCGCGTGGGAGCGTCCGGCGCTGGGCTGGGGCGGATTCAATCGCGCGTTCCCTGCGCCGAACGCGTCCGACATGCGCCCGGCGGTCAGCGACAGCCTGTGGATCGTCGTATTCGGCATGAACGGGTTCCTCGGACTCGCGAGCATCGTGCTGACGCTGTTGGCGCCCATCTACGCTTTGGCGCGACGGTGGCGGCCCGAGGACTGGACGCGTGCAGACATCGCGCCGGCTGCTGCGCTCGCCCTCGTTATGGGCATGTACCTCATGGATGGAATGGTCAACATGATGGTCAACCCCATATTCATGCTGGCCGGCGGCGCGATCACTGGTTTGGCGATCAGCGCACGAGCTCCTGCCACTGTGCCTGCTCCACGATCGGGTGGCGTTGTACCGGCAGTTACGAGCTGAGTCTCATCGACAGAGAACCCGCATCGTGAGCCGTCGAATCTTGGTCGCCATCGTCAACTACAGGTCAGCCGATCTCGTGCTGGACTGCGTTCGTTCGTTGGCGAGCGATAGTCACCTGCTATCCGTCGTCGTCGTCGACAATGCGTCCGACGACGGATCGAAGGAGCGATTGGCGCAGGGTTTCGAGACTCTGAAGTGCACGGACTGGGTCGATTTCGTGCATCTAGCTCACAACGGTGGTTTCGCTCACGGCAACAATGCAGCCATCCGGCACGGGATCGAGCGCGCCGGTGGAAAGTGGCCTGAATTCGTGTGGTTCTTGAACCCCGACACCTATGTGCGGCCTGGAGCCTGTACTGCACTGTTGGATTTCCTGGACGCGCATCCGGACGTGGGAATCGTGGGAAGTCGTTTGGAGGATCCCGACGAAACCGGCCAGGCTTCGCGTTATCGCTTTCCATCCATCGCCAGTGAATTCGAAGCTGGATTCCGACTGGGCCTGATCTCACGCCTGTTGTCGGACCGGATCGTCGCAACGCCCCTCGTCGACCATGATCACGAAACAGGCTGGGTGGCTGGTGCATCGATGATGGTGCGCAAGGCCGTCTTCGACGACGTCGGTTTGATGGACGACGAGTACTTCCTCTACTTCGAGGAGACTGACTTCTGTCTTGCCGCCAAGCATGCCGGCTGGCGCTGTTGGTACGTACCGCACAGTCGAGTCGTGCATCTCGTCGGTCAAAGTACGGGAGTCACTGTCCGCAATGCGCCGCCGCAGCGTCTACCGCGATATTGGCTCGCCTCCAGACGTCGGTACTTCACCAAGAATCACGGGCGCATTGCGACGCTCTGTGCCGACATTGCCTGGACGGTCGGATACACGACGTGGCGATTGCGTCGCCGATTCCAGGGCAAACCGGACAACGACCCGCCGCATCTCTTGAAGGACTTCGTCCAGTTCAATTTTCTTGCGAGGCGCTCGTGACGACCGCGCAACGAACCTTCATCGCACGCCGTGTCACCGCCGTTCGCGAGACCTTGTCGTCGCCCGCACGCCGCGGCGCGGTATGGACCGCTGTCGGATACGGCGGCGGACAAGTACTCCGGTTCGCAGGCAACATCTTGCTGTCGCACTTGCTGTTTCCCGAAGCGTTCGGGATGACAGCGATCGTCGGGTCTCTGCTCCAGGCGCTCCAACTGTTCTCGGACATCGGCGTAGGTCCGAGCATCATTCAGAGTACGCGAGGGGAGGACCGCAGGTTCCTCGCGACGGCGTGGACGCTGCAAGCAGTGCGCGGCTTGGTGATCTGGCTGATCGTGTGCATCGCAGCTGTACCACTCGCCAATTTCTATGACGTTCGCGAGTTGGCGTGGATCGCCCCGATCGGCGGACTCTCGGTGCTCGTGTCAGGTTTCGCGTCGACGAAACTCTTCACCGCGAACAAGAACTTGCAGATGGGCAGCCTCACGCGCATAGAGCTGACCAGTCAGGCGATCGGGCTAGGCGTTCAAGTCGCATGGGCCTTGACGTCCCCGTCCGTGTGGGCGCTCGTCGGCGGTGGTTTGGCTGTCAGCATCTCCAAGACACTCATGTCGCATTTCGCTCTGACCGGCATCGATGATCGCTTCGGCTGGGACAAATCGGCCGCACACTCACTCGTGCGATTCGGGCGCTGGATCTTCTTCTCGACCTTGCTCACGTACTGCGTCACGCAGGCAGACCGCCTCGTATTCGCAAAGCTCGTACCGCTCGATGTCATGGGTGATTACAGCATCGCCGTACAGATCGCAATGCTGCCGGCCATGGGAATAGGTGCACTCAGCCTGTCGATTGCATTTCCGCACTACAGCCGATTGTTCAACGCGAAAAGCGACATCACGGAGACCTTCGTACGCACCCGGACACGCTGTCTATTGCTTGCGGGATGGATGAGCGCCGGGCTGATCGCAGGTGGACAGGCGGCCGTGTCCTTACTTTACGACAGTCGCTACCACGACGCTGGATGGATCGTTCAGTTGCTGGCGTGTGGAGCATGGTTCTTCGCACTCGAAGCCACCAACGGTGCAGCACTTCTCGCTTGCGATCGGGCCAAGTGGGTGGCGTTCTCCAACGGAGCCAAGCTCGTCGGAATGTTGATCTTGATACCCATCGGTTATGCCAAGTTCGGGTTCCCGGGAGCGGTCGCATGTTACGCGGCATCGGACGTGTTCAAATGGATCGTCTCGTGCATCGGGATCTCGAGGCTCAATCTTTCAGCGTGGCCCAGGGACATCGCTTACACACTGTGGACGGCAACGACCGCGGCACTAGGCATGTGGGTTGGAGAGCGCACGGACACACTGACGGAAAGTAGGTTCGTTCCGGCTCTGTGCGTGTTCGTGGTCGTCAGCTTGGCGTGGGCGCCCGTCGTCTTGCGCGAAAACAATCGCTTGCTGAACAGAGGTCACGCGTGAGCACCCTACCGTGCTTGTCGATCGTCATTTTGTCCTGGAACACGAGTGCCCTGACGCTCGCTTGTCTGCGTGCATTGGCGCGCGACGTGCCGCGGCGTTCTCGTCAGATCATCGTAATCGACAATGCGAGTTCGGACGGGAGTGCCGACGCGATAGAGTCCGAGTTTTCGAATGTCGAACTCGTGCGCAACAGCGAGAACAAACTCTATTCGGCCGGAAACAATCAAGGCGCGGAGCGCGCCACCGGCGAATATGTGTGCCTCCTCAACTCGGACACCGAAGTCGTTCCGGGGGCGTTGGACATTCTCGTCGACTATTTGGAGGTCCACGGTGACTACGGGGCCGTCAGTCCTAAACTGATGAGCTTCGACCACTCCGTTCAACGTGCTTGCACGCGCTTTCCAGGCCTGATCGACCCCCTGGTCGACAGCACGCTCTTCGGCAAAGTCTGGCCAGGTACGTACATTCACGGACGCACCCGAATGCACGATTTCGATCACGAATCGAGTCGCGACATCGATCAACCCCCTGGCGCTGTGTTCATGATGCGACGCCATGAGTACTGGGAATTCGGTGGGCTGGATCCGCGCTTGAGTCTCTTCTACAACGACGTCGACCTGTGCAAGCGCTTGTGGCGCAAGAATCGCCGCATTCGTTACATCGCCGATGCGCGCGTCTACCACCATCAAGGGGCGTCGACCAGCCGTTCCGATCGTGTCCAGTCGCTCTGGCTCGCGAATCGCGAGGCCTTCTATCGGAAGCACTACGGCATCGTTGGCACTGCGTGGCTCCGCGTCGTCCGTTGGCTGTGGATCGCGCAAGTTTCCGCAGGCGTCGTGCTCGGCCCCCGAAAGGTGAAGGACAAAGTCAAAGCACTGCGCGATCTCGTGGACCCTAAGGCCTGATTCGCCAGCAGGCTCCGTCCTGCTTAGCCGTCGGGCTGCGTTGCCCCTCCTCGGAGTGTCGCAGACGATACACGATCGACGTCGTGCCTTACCCGGCGACGAATGAGGACGAATCTTGCCAGCCAATCAGCTGTTGCAGCCCACTCGGCGGCAGCGCCTGGGCCTGACCGCTTTCAGAATCGTCGCGAAGCGCTCGTGACGAGGAGGCGAATCCCGAAAGGAATCCCGTCGATCAAGTAGCGGCGCGCCAGACGTTGCGGCTCTTGCGTGAGTCGATGAGCCCATTCGAGGCCGATACTCTGCATCCAGCGCGGAGCTCGCTTCACGCGACCAGCGAGGAAGCTGAAGCTGATTCCGACCCCGATCATCCACGCCGTGTCGTACTCCGCGCGCAATGCGCGAATCAGCTTCTCTTGCTTCGGCGACCCGAGCGCGACGAAGACGATATCGGGCCTGGACCACCGCAAACGTCGACCGAGTCGGGCAATGGTTTCGGCGTCGATGTCGGTCCCAACGCGCGGGTTGTCGATGCCGCAGACGATCAGGTCCGGATGGCGGCGCGCCAGAACACGCGCGGCCTCTTCGGCGGTGCCGGCATCGCCACCGAGCAGGAAAACGCGGCCATTTCTGTTAGCCAACGCAGCTGAAAGGCTCGAGATCAGGTTCGAGCCGGCCACGCGCTCGGGGAGCGGCGTCTTCTGCGCGCGACTCGCCCACAAGAGCGGCATACCGTCGGCGACGAGCAAGTCGGCTTGCGAGCACAGCGCGTGGAATTTCGGATCGTTCACCAGACGACGGAGGTGATCGAGGTTGGGTGTGACGATCCAGCCGCCACTGCCGTCGTCCAATCCGCGCATCACGTGATGAACGCACTGTGCTTCGGTGATCGCGTGCAACGGAATGCCGATCAGATCGATCTTCGGAAGCGCGTGCGTCACCGCTGGCCGCCTTTCCAAACTGCTCCGCGCTCTGCATCGAGCTTTTCGGTGGCGCGCCTCTTCCCGAGCAGCAGCCCGGAGCGCTGATAACGCTGCAAGAAAGAGCGGAATTCACCGTCGCCGTAGCGCGGCTCGTTGCGCAAACACGCGCGCATCCATCCCGTCCAGATGCCGACGCCGCCGACGATGAAGGGGCGATGCGCCATGCGGAAGAGCGCGCTCGCGGTGACATACGCGAAGCCGGTGCCCATGAACCACTGACCACTGCCGTGCCGCAGGCGACCGCGCCAAAGACTCGTCTGACTCGATCCCATCGGTCGCAGGTGCGTGAAGCGCAACTCACTGTCGTCGAAACTCGCTGCCTTCCAACCGAGCATGCGGCAGCGATGACAATCGATGCCGTCCCACATGACTGCGCGCACGAATCCGCCGATCTCTTCGAAGCACATGCGTCGATAAAACTTCGTCATACCAGCGGACATCTCCGCGCCGCAGGCTTCGCTCACCAGGCTTCCGTCCGCGGTCGGGAACCAAGCGGTCCCGCTGCACGTGCCGAGCCTCGGATCGGCGCGCATGCGTTCGACGAGCACTTGGAAATAGTTGTTCGGCAAGTCGAGGTCGAGATCGAGCTTGCACAAGTACTCGAACTGCCGCATGTCGACGGTATCGAGCCCGGCGTAGAAGGCGTCGATCACGCCCGGACCGACGCTGCGCTTGCCGCGATCCTCACGCCGGACGATGCGGATCCAAGGGTGTTTCGTCACATATTCAGCGAGAATCGCAGGTGTTTCGTCACGCGAGCCGTCGTCGACGATCACCCACAACTTGGGTCGCAGCGATTGCCCCACGACGCTGTCGAGTGTGCGCCTCGCGTACTGCGCCTCGTCACGACACGGAGTGACGAGCAGGTAGTCGGCCGACGCAGCGCTCACAATCTGGCTCCATGCGTGTCGCACCAATGCATCAGCACGTAGAGCGCCCAGACGCGTGACCAGTAGATGCCCGGCTCGCCGCGTTGGAACGCGCTCCACAACTTGGACACGGCGACAGGATTCAGACCCACGCCTCGGCACGCTTCGCGGTCGGCGAACACGGCGTCGATGTCGTTTCCGAGACGCTCGCGACACCAGCGTTCGATGGGCAAGACGAAGCCCGATTTGGGCCGGTCGAAGATGGCCGGATCGAGTCCGTCGAGCCCGATCTCGCGCAGCGGCCGTTTCGTTCCGAGATCGGCGAAACGCACCTCGTCGGGAAGAGCGAGCGCGGCTTCGATCACGCGGTGATCGAGCAAGGGCACGCGGACTTCGAGGGAGACGTCCATGCTGACGGCGTCGGTGTCGCGCAGCAGTCTGCTGCCGAGGAACGAGTCGAACTCGAGCAGTGAGATCGCGGCCAGATCGGTGCGTCCGCCGACGGTGGCGGACAGTCGGCGACGATGCTCGTCGGTGAGTCCGCACGAGGTGAGGTGCTGGAGCGGCGAGGTGATCAGTTCGGCGTGAAAATCGCTGGAAAACAAGCCACAAGCGGACTGATAGAGGTCGACCATCGAGCCTCGCATGCCGAGCGCATCACCCAGTTTGCCCCAGCGCGTCTGCGGCGGAAGATCGCTTGCGCCAGTGCGAGCACGCACGGCGACGCGACTCGCATTCGAGATCCAGCTGCGCGGGACCAGACCGAGCGCACGGCTCGCACATCGCACCTTGGGCAGATCACGGAAGCTCGTGTAGCCGCCGAACAACTCGTCACCACCTGTGCCAGCCAATGCGACGACGACGCCGGCTTCGCGTACTGCCCGACTGACGAACCAAGTGTTGATGCCGTCGAAAGTCGGCTGATCGAGGCTCTTCAGCGCACGCGGCAAGTCGTAGGCGAAGCGAGCGCCGCCGAGGCGCAATTCATGGTGATCGGTTCCCAGCGCGTCGGCCACCGAACGCGCATGCTTGGATTCGTCGAACTCGACCTCGTCGAAGCCGACGTGAAACGTGCTCAATCCGTTCCGCTGTCTACTCGCCAGGTTCGCGAGCGCACTCGAATCGACGCCGCCCGACAAGAACACCGCCAGAGGTACGTCGGCGATCATGTGCTCGCGAACGGATCGTCCGAGGATCTCGGCGAATTCTCCGAGCGTGCAGTGGCCTTGCTTCGGCGCGGTCGCCTTCCAATACGTTTGGGGCTCGACTCGAATGGAACGCGGCGACAATCGCGCGAACGAGCCGGCAGGAAGCGACTTGATGCCATGGATCAGCGCATCGTCGCCACGCACGAATCCGTGCCATACGAATCCTGACAGCGCCGTTGGATCCAGGCGTCGATCGAAGCGGTCACTCGCCAGCAGAGCCCGCACTTCCGACGAGAAATACAGCGTTTTCGCCTCTATGGCGTAGTACAGCGGCTTGATGCCGATGCGGTCGCGCGCGAGGACGACGTCACCGCTCGACATCTCGAAGAGCGCGAAGGCGAACATGCCCGCGAGTCGATCGAGCGCGCGCTCACCCCACATCCGCCACGCAGCCAGCAGTACTTCCGTGTCGGACTCGGTGGTGAACTCGGCGCCCAAGCCACGCAGTTCGTCACGCAGTTCGCGATAGTTGTAGATCTCGCCGTTGAACGCGACGACGTTGCCGCTCGCAGGATCGATCATCGGCTGTGCCGCCCGCGCTTCGAGATCGATGATCGACAACCTGCGGTGCGCGAGTGCGACTCCCGTTCCGCTGCGCGCGTCGACGTTGCGCCACGATCCTCCGCCGTCCGGACCACGATGCAACTGAGCTCGATCGATGCGCGTCAACGCATCGATCACACCTTCGTCGATTCGGCCTATCGCTCCAGCGATTCCACACATGGGGGACGCGTTCCGGAGTGCCGAAATCGCCGTGTTTCATCGACAAGATCGTGCCGCGGCCTGGACGACGAACTCGGAAAGAACTGCCCGTGTCGAACTCGATCGGAAGGACTTTCCCACTCACGCCGGAGGACACCTTTTCACGATAGATCCGGTCGCGAGTGTCTCCTCACGGCATCGCAAGTGGAGGTCCCCGGATGAGGATCGCTTACCTCGTCAACCAGTACCCCAAGACCAGTCACAGCTTCATTCGTCGAGAGATCGAAGTCGTCGAGAGCTCCGGGCTCGACGTCATGCGCATTTCCATTCGTCGGACGCGTGAGCCGTTGGTCGACAGTAGAGACATCGCCGAAGCTGAGCGAACGGTCAACGTTCTCGGCGGCGGCCTCGTTCGGAACAGTGTCGCCGTCGTGACTGCGCTCGCCGCACACCCACTACGTTTCGCGCGCGGGTTGCAGTCGGCGTGGCGCCTCGGGTGGCGCAGTCGGCGCGGTCGCCTCGTGCACTTCGTATATCTGGTCGAGGCCTGCATTCTGCGACGGATGTGCGCGAAGGCGGGCGTTGCTCACGTCCACGCGCACTTCGCGACGAATCCCGCGACCGTGGCGCTACTGTGTGAAGATCTCGGCGGACCCACGTTCAGTTTCACGTTTCACGGGCCTGAATTCTTCGAGTTTCCGACGCACGGCGCACTCGGATTCAAAGTTGAACGAGCGGCCTTCACCGTATCGATCAGTCACCACGGTCGCAGCCAACTGATGCGCACGAGCGAGCGCGCGCATTGGTCGCGCATCGCGCTCGTTCACTGCGGCGTCGGAGCCGAATACCTCGATCATCCGTCGACCCCGATTCCCGACGCACCTCGACTCGTGTGCGTCGCGCGCATCGAGCCGGCGAAGGGTCACATGGTGCTGTTGCAGGCGCTGGCGATCCTCGCTGCAGAGAAGCTCACTTTCGAACTCGTGCTCGTCGGCGATGGCGAGATGCGCGAGCGCGTGGACCGTCTCGCGAAAGAACTCGGCATCCAAGACAGCGTGCGTTGTGTCGGATGGAAAGCCGGAGCAGGCGTGATCGCAGAACTCCTCGCTGCGCGCGCACTCGTACTCCCCAGTTTCGAAGAAGGACTTCCGGTCGTGTTCATGGAAGCTCTCGCACTCGAACGCCCTGTCGTCAGCACGTTCATCGCCGGAATTCCCGAGCTCGTCAAGCCGGGCGTGTCGGGTTGGCTCGTTCCTGCCAGTTCAGTCGGCTCGCTGGCGGACGCTCTACGAGAAGTGCTGAACGCGTCACCCGCAGACCTGCAGTCGATGGGCAAGCGTGGATCCGCTCTGGTGAGATCCAGTCACGACGCGCGGCGCGAGGGCAGTCGGCTCGCGTCGCTGTTCGAGAAGACGGTGAGAGAAGGACGCACGCGGACCTCGAAAGCTGCCCGAGTGCCTGCCCACGCAGCCGCGATTCCGGTGCACGCGAAAGGTGAGGCGCGATGAGGAGCGATCGCCATTTCACCGTCGTTCTCATTGGTGGCGACACGCTGCTTCCGGCGTGCGGAGATGTGCTCCTCGGTCACGGAGACCGCATCGCTTGCGTGATGACTCATTCCACCCACGTTGCAGAATGGGCAAGAAAACAGGGCATTTCCGTGCTGCCGCCGACTCGCGCTGCAGCAGTCGAATTGGCGAGGGTGGAATTCGACAATCTGTACTCGATCGCACACCTCGCCGTCGTGCCGGACGAAATACTCCGTCTCGCCAAGCACGAGAAGATCAACTTCCACGATGGGCCGTTGCCCGATTCGGCGGGCCTGAACACGCCGAACTGGGCCATTGCGAATGGCGCGACGCATCACGGTGTGACGTGGCATCGCATGACTTCGGGCGTGGACGAAGGGGACATCCTCGTCACCGAGCGCTTTGCCATCGATGCGGAGGAGACGGCGCTCTCGTTGAACACGAAGTGCTTCGAAGCGGGGTTGCGCACTTTCACGGATCTCGTCGAGCGCTTGGCGCGGGGCACGCTCACTTCCACGAAGCAAGATGCGACGAACAAGCGCTACTACTCGCGCGCCGATCGTCCGCCGGCAGCCGGATCGATCGATTGGAACGACTCGGCCCGCAACATAGCGACGTGGATTCGTGCACTCGACACAGGGCGCTACAAGAACCCGTTCGGTGTCGCGAAGGTCGGAATCGGCTCGCACTCGTGGATCGTCAAGCGTGCACACATAACCAGCGGAAATGGGCTCCAAACCGCTGGAAGACTGCTGGATCTCGACTTGGGACTCCTCGCCGTAGCTACGGGCGACGGGGTGCTGTGCATCGACGAACTCACGGACGTCAACGGGCGCAGCGTCGGCCTCGCCGAGACTCGGCAGATCGTCGAAACAAGCGCCGGTCGCTTCGACGTCGTGTCTGGAGACGTGCGCGAAAGATTGTCCAAGTTGAATGTCGAGGCGGGTCCTGCAGAGGAATTCTGGATCGCTCGGCTGGGACGACTGTCGTCTGTCGAGTTGCCGTTCCTCGCGGCGGTGACACACGCGGCGGTCGCGCCAACCGCTCGGCCGGTAATGTCGCTCGCGTCGTCGTTCGCGAAGTTCGCGTCGCATCCACGAGAGGTCGTGGCGACCGCCCTCATCACGGCCTGGATCGCACGACTCGCCGGTCGCGCAGAGTTCGACGTCGCGTATTCGGATGGCGCGCTCCAGCGCCGAGTCAAGGGCCTCGAGCGCTGGTTCTCTGCGTACGTTCCGTCACGCGTGAACGCCGACCCGAGCGGGGGATTCAACGCGCACTTGACGCGCAGCGCCGATGAATGTGTTCGTTTGCAAAAGCGCGGCACGTTCCTCCACGACGTCGTGGCGCGCGACCCGATACTCGTTGGCAACCCTGGTTTCGCAGCAGGATTCTCGCTGCCGATCTCGATCGAGCACGTCGAACGCATCGACGATCTCATGTCGCGTCGAGCGGGCACGGCCGTCTTCGCCGTCGGTGCCGACGGCGTGTGCCAACTGCTGCTCGACGGGAACTCGCTCGACGATTCAGCGGCGAGCTCTCTCGTCGATTCCTTCACCGCGTTCGTGAGCGATGCGATCGACAATCCTGATCGTCCGTTGAGCAAGCTCGCTCTCGTCGGGGCAGCTCATCGTCGCAAAGTCGCAGGTGGTTTGGACGCGACGGAGCGTCCAGGCCGAAACGATCCTTCGATTCACGCCGTCATCGAAGCTCGCGTGCGCTTCACGCCACACGCACCGGCCGTTTCTTGCGGAGCGACGACGATCACATATGTCGAGCTCGACCAACGTGCGAATCGCCTCGCAGCACATCTGATCGAACTGGGTGCGAAGCGCAGCGAGTTCGTCGGAATATGCCTCGAGCGATCGATCGACCTGGTCGTCGCTGTCGTCGCAGTCCTCAAGACGGGAGCAGCGTACCTACCGCTCGATCCGGCTTTTCCCGAAGAACGCACGCGCTTCATGTTGTCCGATTCGGCCGCGCGCATCGCGATCGCTCAGTCGAGCACGATTGCACGTGTCGTGAACGGTGCGAAGACGATCGTGCGGGTCGACGACGATCGAGCTCTCATCGACGGGCGTCCGTCCATGCGCATCGACTCGGGCACGCAAACCAGCGATCTCGCCTACGTCATCTACACATCGGGATCGACAGGCAAACCGAAGGGCGTCATGGTCGAGCACGGCAACGTGCTGAACTTCTTCGTCGGCATGGACGAGCGCATTCCGCACGAGCCACCGGGTGTGTGGTTCGCCGTAACGAGCTTGTCCTTCGACATCTCGGTGCTCGAACTCGTGTGGACACTCGCTCGCGGATTCCACGTCGTCGTGAATCGTTCCAGCGCGCCGTCAAGCACGAATTCAGCTACGAAAACGCTGGAGTTCAGCCTGTTCTACTTCTCGAGCGACGAAACGAAACCAGGCCCCGAGAAGTACCGTCTGCTCTTGGAGGGAGCGCGCTTCGCTGACGAAAACGACTTCGCCGCCGTGTGGACGCCGGAGCGGCACTTCCACGCGTTCGGTGGTGTGTATCCCGCGCCCGCAGTCGCCGGCGCCGCCGTCGCCGCGATCACGAAGCGCGTCGGCATTCGCGCCGGCTCCGTCGTGCTCCCTCTGAACCACCCGATCCGCGTCGTCGAGAGTTGGTCGGTCGTCGACAACTTGTCGAACGGTCGCGTGGGCATCTCGTTCGCATCCGGTTGGCAGCCGAACGACTTCGTCCTGGCGCCCGAAAACTTCGCGCGCGCCAAGCAAGTGATGTTCGAGAGCCTCGTCAGCGTGCAGAAACTGTGGCGCGGCGAAGCAGTCGAATTCCCGGGACCGAAGGGGAACGCAGTCGCGATCACGACGCTCCCTCGCCCCGTTCAGCGCGAACTGCCCACATGGATCACGACCGCGGGGAATCCCGAGACGTACACGCAGGCTGGCCGAGTCGGCGCGAACCTGCTCACGCACTTGCTAGGGCAATCGCTCGAGGAACTCGCACCGAAGATCGAGCTGTACCGACGAGCTCGCGCCGAAGCAGGATTCGATCCGGCGACCGGAGTCGTCACGTTGATGCTGCACACGTTCGTGGCCGAATCGGGCGTCGACGTGCGCGGCATCGTTCGCGGACCCTTGCGCAACTATCTGGCGACATCGCTCGATCTGTTGAAGAAGTACGCCTGGGCCTTCCCTGCGTTCAAGAAGCCGAAGAACTCAACTAACGCGAGCGACGACGAACTCGCCAGCTTGACCGACGAAGAACGCGACGCGGTGCTCGAGCACGCGTTCGAACGGTACTTCGAATCCAGCGGACTGTTCGGAACGCCTGAGCAGTGCGCCGATTTCGTCGAACGCATCCGCGCGATCGGTGTAGGTGAAATCGCTTGTTTGATCGACTTCGGCGTCCCCACGGACACGGCTCTCGCGGGACTACCCGCCCTGAACCGGTTGCGCTCGATGAGTGCGAAGAACGCATCGAGTGCGTGCTCGGTGTCGATCGCCGAACCGTCGACAGCAGATCAGATCCGAGCTCGCTCCGTCACGCACATGCAGTGCACGCCCTCGATGGCGCGCATGCTGAGCCTGGATCACGACGGTCGCCGTGCGCTGTGGTCGATTCCGAATCTGATGATCGGCGGCGAAGCATTCCCGCCGTCGCTCGCGACCGATCTCACGACGTTTCCAGGTCGCATCACGAACATGTACGGGCCGACGGAGACGACGATCTGGTCGTCGACGCACGAGATCGACAAGGGCTCGACATCGATCCCGATCGGGACTGCGATCGCGAACACGCGCTTCTACGTTCTCGACGCGAACCAGGAAGTGCTGCCGATCGGAATCCCCGGAGAGCTGTGGATCGCCGGCGACGGCGTGGCGCGCGGCTACCACGGTCGCGATGAGCTCACACGCGAGCGCTTCGTCGAAGATCCGTTCCACGCCGGTGCCTCGCGCATGTATCGCACCGGCGATTTGGGGCGACGACGGGCCGACGGCGTGCTCGAGTTTCTCGGTCGGCTCGACAATCAGGTCAAGATTCGCGGCTATCGCATCGAACTCGGTGAAATCGAAGCGGCACTCTGCTCTCACGCGAGCGTCGGAGACGGCGTCGTGGTCGCCGGCACCGGTGCGCACGGCGAGGCTCGTCTCGTCGCCTACCTGATCCCGAAGTCGGGCACGATCGTCGTCGACGACGTTCGCGAAGCGCTGCGCACGAAGTTGCCCGAGTACATGGTCCCGGGCTGGTTCGTCGTGCTCGACCGCTTCCC
Source organism: Planctomycetota bacterium (assembly GCA_034440255.1). Lineage (GTDB taxonomy): Bacteria > Planctomycetota > UBA1135 > UBA1135 > JAEUIA01. The sequence continues at coordinate 39,164 of JAWXBU010000160.1, forward strand.
GCTGACACCGAATGGGAAAGTCGATCGCAAGGCTCTGCCTGCGCCAGAAACGCAGAAAGACACCGCAAAACGAGCGGAATTCATCGCACCTGCGGCCGGGTTGGAAGCCCAGCTCGCGGCGCTGTGGCAAGAAATTCTGGGCCTCGACCGCGTGGGCGTCGACGACAACTTCTTCGACGTCGGCGGACACTCGTTGCTCGTCGTGCGCATGCATCGTCGTATCGGAGCTCTCGTCGGAAAGCCGGTCGCGCTCACCGATCTGTACCGGTTCCCGACCATCCGCTCGTTCGGCGAGTGGGCAGCGTCGGCCGGTGCGAACAAACTCGTCGAGAGCGGCGCGGATCGCGGAGCGCGTCGTCGCGACGCCATGTTGCGCAGGCGACGCGACTGAACACATGAGCGACGCAGCGCACATCTCCGAGACCGACATCGCCGTCGTGGGCCTGTCGTTGCGTGTACCCGGTGCGGCGACTCCCCGCGCATTTTGGGACAACGTGAGGAACGGTCGCGTCTCGGTGCGCAAGCTGTCCGACGACGAGCTGAAGGCCGCCGGCGTTCTCGCGCACGAACTCGGCGAAAAGAACTACGTGCGCTTCGCCGCTCCGCTCGAGGGCGTCGGCGACTTCGACCCCGAGTTCTTCGGTTTCGGGCCGAAAGAGGGCGCGATTCTCGATCCGCAGCACCGTCATTTGTACGAGTGCGCGTGGGAAGCGCTCGAAGACGCCGGCCATCCCCCGGAACGATTCGATGGCGCGATCGGAGTGTTCACCGGCTGTGGAATGCCGTGGTACTTCGTGAATCACGTGCTCACGAATCCCGGTCTCGTCGATTCGGTCGGCCTGTTCTTGCTGCGTCACACGGGCAACGACAAGGATTTCCTCGCGACGCGCATCAGCTACGCGTTCGACTTGAAGGGTCCGAGCGTCAACGTGCAGACAGCCTGCTCGACTTCGCTCGTCGCGATCCACCTCGCGTGTCAGAGCTTGTTGTCCGGCGAATGCGACATGGCGCTCGCTGGCGGCGTGACGATCGAGATCCCGCACGGACGCGGATACCTCTACAAAGAAGGCGAAATCCTCTCGCCCGACGGAGTGTGCAGGCCATTCGATGCTCGCGCCGCAGGCACAGTGTTCGGCAGCGGCGCAGGCGTCGTCGCATTGCGTCGATTGGCCGATGCGTTGCGCGACGGCGACGCGATTCGAGCGGTGATCAAAGGCTCGGCGGTGAACAACGACGGTTCGCGCAAGGTGGGATACCTCGCGCCGAGCGTCGATGGACAGGCAGCCGCGATCGTCGAAGCGCTCGCGGTGTCCGGCTGCGAACCCGATTCGATCCGCTACGTGGAAGCGCACGGCACCGGCACTGCTGTCGGCGATCCGATCGAAGTCGCCGCACTCACGGAAGCCTTTCGTCGCTCGACGAAGCAGACGAATTTCTGCGGCATCGGTTCTGTCAAGGCGAACATCGGTCACCTCGACACGGCGGCGGGCGTTGCGAGTTTCACGAAGGCCGTGCTCGCGCTGCAGGCGGGTGAAATCCCGCCGACACCGAACTTCACGACGGTGAACGCGTCGATCGACATCGCGCGATCACCGTTTTACGTCGCACACGAACTGCGCGCGTGGCCGGAATCCGACGGTCCGCGCCGCGCAGGCGTGACCTCACTCGGCGTGGGAGGCACGAACGCGCACATCGTGCTCGAGCAAGCACCGTCATCGGCCGCGAGCAGCACGCCGAAGCGCCCGCAACAGTTGTTGTGCCTCTCGGCAAGGACGAAGAGCGCTCTCGACGGCAACACGACCCGATTGAGCGCGCATCTGTCGGCGCACCGCGAATCGAATCTCGCCGACGTCGCCTGGACTTTGCACGTCGGACGCCGTGCTTTCACCGAGCGTCGCATCGTGTGCGCGCGCGACGTCGACGAAGCCGTTCAGTTGCTCGAATCGAAGGACGCGCGTCGCGTTCACTCGGCTACCAGTCGCGATCGAACGGGCAAGATCGCCTTCCTCTTCCCCGGCGGCGGAGCGCAGCACTTCGCAATGGGTGCGGGACTCTACGAACGCGAGCCCGTGTACCGCGAGATCGTCGACCGCGGGATCGCGGAGTGTCGTGCGCGTTTTCAGCTCGATCTCGCGCCGTATTTGCTGCCGAATTCGGGCGATGCCACCGAGCGTTCGCGCGAACTGCTGCGTCCGTCGGTGCAGCTGCCGGCCATCTTCTTGGTCGAGTACGCGCTGGCGAAATTGTGGTCGGCGTACGGTGTCGAACCGAATGCGCTGATCGGACACAGCATGGGCGAGAACACGGCGGCGTGCATCGCTGGCGTCGCGTCGTTCGACGACACGCTGATGCTCGTGCGCCGACGCGGTGAGCTGTTCGAGCGCGTCGCCGGCGGAGGGATGTTGAGCGTCTCTGCTGCTGCGGAAGAGATCGTTCCGCTTCTCGGTCCGGATCTCGATCTCGCCACGATCAACGGACCGCGCATGTGCGTCGTGTCCGGAGCCACTGCGGCATTGGACGCGTTCGCGAAGTTGCTCGCCGAGCGCGAGATCGAGGCCAAGTTGGTGCCGATCGCGATCGCAGCTCACTCGCGGTTGCTCGCGCCGATCCTCGACGATTTCGAGAAGGCCGTGCGTGCGATGAAGCTCTCGCCGCCCCAAATTCCGTTCGTGTCCAACTCGACCGGCACGTGGATCACGAACGAGCAAGCCACTGATCCGCGTTACTGGGTGGCGCACTTGCGACACACGGTGCGCTTTGCCGCAGGCATCGACGTGCTGCTCGCCGACGAAGCGCGACTACTCGTCGAGGTCGGTCCAGGCAAGGTCCTCAGTTCGCTCGCGCGTTCGCAGAGCGCGTTCCGTCCATCGCACGATGTCGTCGCGACCCTGCGTCACCCCGACGAAAACGTCGACGATGCGACGCATTTCGTCGCTGCTTTCGGACGTTTGTGGGCTGCAGGCGCCGAGGTCGACATCGAACGGCTCTGGAAGGACGAAACGCGCAAACGGGTGTCGTTGCCGACCTACGCGTTCGATCATCGTCGTTGTTGGATCGAGCCGGGACGCGGCGCGACGAATGGTGCACGCGATGGAGCGCCCGAGAAGATCGCGGACATCGCGAACTGGTTCCGGCGAGCCGCGTGGCGCGAAGACGTGCTCGACGCGCCGACGATCGAGCGCGCTGACGGACACTGGTTGATCTTCGCCGATCGAGCCGGCGTCGCCGACGAACTCGCGCAACGCTTGCGGAAGCGCGGTGCGATCGTCGCGATGGTCCGTGACGGTGACGCATTCGTCCGCGTCGGAGAGGGCGAGTACTTGTTGTCACCGGAGCAAGGCCGCGAAGGCTACGACGCGTTGCTCGCGGATCTTGCGGCGCACGGCTCATCACCGCAGCACATCGTGCATGCGTGGCTCGTCACACGCGGCGAGACGTTCCGGCCGGGCTCGAGCTTCTTCCACAGAAACCAGGAGTTCGGCTTCTACAGTTTGTTGTTCCTCGCACAGGCGCTCGCGGACCAAGGTGCGAGTGATGCCCTGAGACTCTTCGTCGTGTCCAATGGCATGGCACGCGTGGGCAACGAACTCGTCCCTCATCCGGAAAAAGCCACTGTGCTCGGACCGTGCCGCGTGATCCCGCGCGAGCTGGCGCACGTCGTCTCGGCGAGCATCGACGTCGACGTGTTCGCGGATCAGCGCGCGAAACACAACGGGCTGAACGGTCGGTCGAGCGTGAAAGCGATCGTCTCCGCGCTGGAGACCGAGATCGTGAGCGGACCGTGCCGAGGAACGATCGCGTGGCGACACGGGCGGCGCTTCGTCGAACGATTCGAAAAACGCACGCTCGGGGCGCCGAACGACGCACTGTCACGCATACAGAAGCACAGCGTCCACCTCGTCACCGGAGGTCTCGGCGGGATCGGTCTCTCGATCGCGAAGTGGCTGGCGCGTGATCACGCAGCGCGCCTCGTTCTGTTGTCGCGACGCGGTCTGCCCGCTCGAGAGCTCTGGCCCGCGCTGCTCGAACGCGCACACCGCACCGATGACAATGCAGCGAAAATCAGGGCTGTGTTGGAACTCGAGGCGCTCGGAGCCGAGGTCCTGGTGGCGAGTACGGACGTCACGGACGTCGAGGGCTTGGCGACGCTCGCGGATGAGATCGAGATGCGTTTCGGACGACTCGACGGCGTGTTCCACGCTGCAGGTGTGCTGCGTGACGGACTGATCCAAGAGCGGTCCTTGATGGACATCGAAGAGGTGTTCGCGCCGAAAGTGCACGGGACGCTCGCGCTCGAAGGGTTGATCGATCGCTTCACGCCGTCGATCACCGTAGCGTTCTCGTCGACGAGTGCCGCGCTCGGGGCGGTCGGTCAGATCGACTATTGCGCGGCGAACGCGTTCCTCGATGCGTGGGCCGAAAGTCGTACGGCGCGCGGTCGTCCGACGGTCGCCCTCGCTTGGGGCATCTGGGCAGGTGTCGGCATGGCCGCGCGTGCAGCCGATGTCGAAGACGGTGGATCACGCGACGAGCGCGCCGCCAAGTCCGAACTCTTCGCGACGCATCGGCGTGAGCCGTCGGGCCTGCACGTCTTCGATGCGCAGTGGACGGCGAAGTCGCACTGGATGATCGACGAACACCGAACTCTCGACGGGCGAGCGTTGCTTCCTGGGACCGGATACATCGAGATCGCGCGCTCTGCACTCGTCGAGATGGGGGACTCGCGCGCATTCGACATCGAAGATCTGATCTTCCTCGAAGCGTTGTTCGTGCCCGAGGATGCACCGCTCGACGTGCGCGTCGTCGTGCGCACCGGCACGGACGGCCATGCGTTCGAACTCCGCAGTCGCACCGGTTCGGAGACCGACGGCACTTGGGTGACGCACGCGCGCGGGACATTGGTGCCGACGGTCGAACGTGCAAGAAAACAGCTGCAAATCGAGCGCTTTGCAGAGTCCGCACCGCATGCAGATCCTCGCGCGAGTTCGATCGGAACTGCGGGAGTTCAAGCCGAGCGTCTGCGTTTCGGCCCACGTTGGAACGTGCTGCGTGCGCGTAACACTGGGGCCACGGAGGCGTTCGCGAAACTCGCTCTATCGCCCGAGTTCGAGGCGGACCTGGCGCCCTTCGGACTGCACCCGGCGTTGCTCGATGTCGCATTGCACATCGCAGTCGATCGGATTCCCGATCACGGCACCGACTTGTGGGTCCCCATGTCGTTCGATGCAGTCCGCGTGCACGCGCCCTTGACGAGTGCAATCGGTTGTCACGTGCGTTTGCATGCGGCTCAAGGCGGTGAACACGAGATGGCCATGTTCGACGCGGTCGTCACGGACGGAGCCGGCCGCGTGCTGGTCGAGATCGAAGGCTTTGCGCTCAAACGAATGCGGCAAGGCTTCGCTAGACAAGCCGAACGCGCGGTCGACGTGCGCCACGAGAAACCGAGCGCGATGGACGGCACTCACGATCCGGCCTCACCGATCCAAGCTGCGTTCCGTCACAATGTGGAGCGCGGAATCCAGCCGCACGAGGGCATCGACGCATTGAAGCGTGTCCTCGCGAACACGAATGCCGGCCGCATGGTCGTGAGCTCGTTGGAGCTCGACGCGCTGGAGATGCAGGCCGCTAGCCTGAAGCTCGATCGTCGCGACGGCGATGCCCGATTCGCTCGACCCACCCTGTCGTCGGACTACGTTGCACCACGTGACGAGATCGAGACACGCATCGTCGAGTTCTGGCAGGAACTGCTCGGTGTCGACCCAGTCGGCATCCGCGACGACTTCTTCCAACTGGGCGGACACTCGTTGATCGCCGTGCGTCTCTTCACGCGCATCAAGAAGGCGTTCCACGTCGAGTTCCCGATCTCGGTGCTGTTCGAAGCTCCGACGATCGAGCGCTGCGCGGATCTCGTGCGCTCTGCACGTGGTCCGATCGAATCGGCGAAAACGTTTGAAAACGCAGCGATTCCGAGCAAATCGATCAAGCCGCGGTTCAAACACCTCGTCGCGATGCACTCGGGCGAGCCGGCTCCGCGCGCACCGTTCTTCCTCGTCGCGGGGATGTTCGGGAACGTGCTCAACTTGCGACACCTCGCACACCTCGTCGGTGGAGAGCGTCCGTTCTACGGGTGCCAAGCGCGCGGTCTGTACGGTGACGATGCTCCGCACGAGACGTTCGAGGAGATGGCGACTGCGTACCTCGCCGAGATTCGCGCGGTCCAGCCGCACGGGCCGTACCACTTGGGCGGATTCTCGGGCGGTGGGATCGCGGCGTTCGAGATGGCGCGTCAACTCATCGCTGCCGGTGAGCAGGTTGCTGCGTTCGTGATGCTCGACACTCCTCTGCCGAAACGTCCGCTGCTCGCTGCTCGCGAGAAGGCGCTGATCCACGTGCAGCGCGCACGTCGACAGGGGCTCGCCTACATCCCGAACTTGGTGAAGAGCCGCGTGCAGTGGAGGCGCGTGCAAGCGGAAGAGGCGAGCGAAGCGCAGCGCGAAAGTGAATCGATGCCGATGTTCCACTCGCGTCGCATCCAAGCCGCCTTCACTCGAGCGTTGGAGCAGTACGACGTCCAAAGTCTGCCGCTCGCGCTCGCGTTGTTCCGACCGAAGCTCGACATCGCGCACCACTTGGGTAACGGTCGAATGACGAACGTGCATCGTGAATTGCTCTTCCACGACAACGGATGGGCACCTTTCGTCGAGCGCGTTTCCGTGCACGAAGTACCCGGCGATCACGACAGTATGGTGCTCGAGCCCAACGTGCGCGTCCTCGCCCAGCGACTGCGACGAGCGCTCGAGGACGCCGAACTCCGGAGCGCCGAAAAGAGAGCGATCGCGCAGTGAAGGTGTTGTCCCAGGACTTCGACACGAGGCTGGTCGTGGCCGCGGTGCCGATCTTCGACGCGAGCGTGATCCTTGCCGACGCGGAGTGTGCTGCCGTCGCGAACGCCACCGAAAAGCGGAAGCGCGAGTACACGACGGGCCGCTGGTTGGCGCGCGAACTGCTGCACCGCATCGGTTCGGCTCAGACGACCGTTGCGTGCTCTCCCGATCGGAGCCCGCGCTGGCCGCGTGGTTTCGTCGGCTCGATCGCGCACACGGATCGCCGATGCGTCGTCGCGGTCGGGCACGCGCACGATTTCGCATCCGTCGGCATCGACATCGAACCGGTCGAGCCGGTCGAGACCGAACTCTTCGATTTCATCGCGACGACAGCCGAGCGAGAGAAGATCGAGTGCTTGCCCGTTTCGTCTCGGGGCCGTGCCGTGCGGCAGCTCTTCACGGCGAAAGAAGCGGCGTACAAGTGTGTGTACCCGCTCCTCGGGAAGTTCCTCGACTTCGCCGAGATCGAGATCGAGTTCCCTTCCGCTGCCAATCGATTCAGCGTCACCATCGCTCACCCAGCAGCACGCGAGCTGGCGCTCGTCGGAAGCATCGTCGAGTGCGACGGCTGCTTCTACACGCTGGTCACCACACCTGTGCTCGACGCAGTGAGCCCGAACTGAAGCACGAGACACCGTGTACTTAGTTCCGATCCACGTACCGATTCACGTCGAAGGGGAGCGCACGTTCCTGTCATCGGACTGGCTGCGTTCGTTGCACTTGTTGCGCGATTCGCTGCCGGAAACCTTCGGCCCGTTGAAGGTTGTCGCGCCTTCGCTGCCGGCGAACGACGTCAGCTTCGGACAGCGTCTCGAAGAAGCGAACTTCGCGCACGACGGCATCCACCTCGTTCCGTCGTTCGATCTGCACACGAGTGCGAAGTCGTATTGGTTGCAGCATCGCCGTCGATGGATCGCCGACTTGTCACGCGAAATGGCAGACGCGACGGTGGTTCACGCTGGCTATGACGACGTGTATCGACCGATCGCCTACGAGGGACTCGTGCTCGCCTGGAAGCGCGGGATCACGAGTGTGTTCGTGCAAGACACCGACATCCCGCTGCAAATGCGACAGCTGGCGCGAGGTGCGAAGCAAAAACTACACGCAGCCGTCTACGGAACGCTGTACGACCGAGCCTGCCTGAAGTCCGTCGCGCGCTGCGATCTGTCGCTCTTGAAAGGGGCGCACTTGATGCAGCGCTACGGGCGCATCGCGAATAACCCACGCGAATTTCACGACACCTCGTTCGCGCGGGCCGACATCGTCACGCAGGCGAGCCTCGAGGCGCGGCTGGCGACGCTGACCGCTGATCGCGATTTGAGACTCGTCTACTGCGGTCGCTTCGAAGCTCGCAAGGGTCTCGATCACAGCATGGCGATAGTGAAGCGAGCGCGAGAGCTCGGCGCGCGAGTGGGTTTCGACCTGATCGGCGACGGCACGGAACGTACGCGTCTCGAGGCGCTCGCGAACGATCCGCTCTTGCGGGGGGCCGTGCGCTTTCTCGGGGCCCGCGCGTACGGCAGCGAACTTCTGCACGACCTTGCCGCATACGATGCACTGCTCTTCACACCGACGGCCGAGGACACGCCGCGCATGATCTTCGACGGGTATGCCGCCGGTCTGCCGTTGATCGCGTACGACATCGACTACGTCAAGGAACGCGATCGTGAAGAGGAGGCGACGCTCTGTCTGCGCTCGAACGACGTCGAAGATTCAGGCCGAAAACTGGCTGAAATCGCTGCGAATCGTGCCTCGCTCGCGAAGTTCGCTCGCGCCGCGCGGACCGCGGCCGAGCATCACAGCGCCGAGTCGTGGTACGAACGTCGCGCACAGTGGACGCTCGATGCGCACGAAAAACGTCGGGCTGCACGAAGCTGATGCAGCGCTCGGATCACAAGCGTCGCTGCCAGTACCCGACGTCTATCCAGCGGCCGAACTTGAAGCCGACTTCGAGGAAGTGCGCCGTCTTCACGAAGCCCAACTTCTCGTGCAACGCGACGCTCGCGTCGTTCGGCAGCGCGATTCCGCCGATGACCGAGTGCAAGCCGAGCCGAGTCAGTTCTGCGAGCAATGGCTCGTAGAGCCGCGTGCCGATGCCCGATCTCGCCGAATGTGGCGCGACGTACACGGAGCACTCGACGCTGAAGCGATATGCGGCCCGCGCTTTCCACTTCGACGCATAGGCGAATCCGACGACGACGCCCGCGGACTCGGCGACCAGCCACGGCAAGCCTTGGCCCTGAACTTCGCTGACGCGCGTCCACATCTCGTGCTCCGACACGGGCGCTTCCTCGAACGAGATCACGGTCGTGAGCACGTAATGCGAGTAGAGGCTCGCGATCGCCGGAGCGTCGATCTGCGTCGCGGATCGAACGATCATCGGGTGCGCACTGGCGGTCGAGAGCAAGAGGGGATCACGATCGAGCGAGGTTAGCAAAACGTCGCGGCCCGGCTGCGTGTGCAACCGGGCCGCGATGATGCGTATCCGTGACGAGCGCGCGCTCGACGTTCAGGCTGCTTGATCGCGATCCGCAGCTTCATCTGTGCGATTGAGCAACGTGCCGATCACGCGCACGCCGCTATCTTGCAGTTCGCGCACGGCACGTTGTGCGTCTTCACGTCGCGCGGATCCTGCTCGCAGCACGAGCACGGCCGCGTCGACGTCGCGCAAGAGGATGCGCGTTTCGCTGTGATCGAAGATTGGCGGTGCATCGACGATGACGTACTTGCAGCCTTCGCCGAGCTTCGCGAGTGCCACCTTCGCAGCCAGTGTCGCGAACTCGCCCGCGAGGGGCAAGCGCGCGCTGCCGCTGCTCAAAATGTGCAGGCGCAGCTCACCGAGAGCTTCGAGTCGGCGCGTGGCCTTGTCGATGTCCATGCGGCCGTCGAGCACGTCGGACAGGCCGACTTCGCTCTGGATCCCGAGGTAGTTCGCGAGCGCCGGAGCCTGGAGATTGGTTTCGACGAGAGCGACGTTCACGCGCAAGTTGCGCGCGAGCCCGATTGCCGTCGCTGCTGCGAGCGAAGTCGTGCCGGCACCGCGTTCGGTGCTGGTGAACAGGATGCGAGCCGGCGTTCGATCGAACGTCTGACGCGAGATCTCGGTCCAGACCGGGTCGACGAGGTGATTCAGTCGCGAGAGAAGTTTGTTCATGTTGCTCCAGTTCACGCCGCGAGGTCGCGTGAGTTGTATTCGGGGATGGTGCCGAGCAAGCGCACGCCGAGCTGGCGTTCGACGGTCGGGCCGTGACGCAGACGGCGGTCGAAGAACTCGCGCATGGCCGCGAGCCAAATGCCTGCGACGAGCGAGAATGCGAACGCGGCGAGGATGATCTTCTCGCGCTTCGGGCCGTCCTTCTTGAAGTTCAAGGTCGGCTGTTGGAGCACGAGCAAGTTCGCCTCCGAGTGCAGGTCGATGCTGCCCAAGTCTTCGAGTTGCGAGAAGCGGCGCATCAGTTCCGTGGACCGCGCGGCTTCGAAATCACGAGTCGCACCGAGCGCGGCGTGCGTCCTTTCGCATTCGCGCAAGCCTTCGATGCGCGTTCTTTGCGACGCGACTTCGGACGACAAGCGCTCCAGGCGTGCCGAGTTCGTGGCCGCATCGACGTCGAGCTCGTTCACACGCTCTTTCAGCGCGAGATACGTCGGATTCGGGGCACTTTCGCGGACGAGATTGATCTGTGCGCCGAGCCCGTTCATCCGATTCGTCACCGCGGTGCGTTCGGCCTGTACTTCGTCGCGCTTCAACATCGCCGCGTTGTAGTCGCGCTCGAGCAGCGCGCCGGCTTCGATCAGCACTCGGCGTTGGACTTCGATGTCGATGATGTTGCACGTGCGTACGTGATCGAAGTAGGCCTGGGCCGCTTCGTCGCGACGCTGTTTCGCGCTCTCGACCTTGGGACGGTTCATTTCGAGCACGGGCTCGACGGAGAACTGATCGACGTGACGTTCGACGTATGCTGCGACCAATGCTTGCGTCACAGCGCGAGCTCGTTCGGCGGAATTCGCTCGGTAGGTCACGCGGATCACGTTCGAATCCGTGCTGCCCTCGAGCGCCACGTTCTCGGTCAACACGTCGACGGCCTGTGCGATGCACGTCTGGCATCCGCCGGGCGTGCACTCGTGCGCAGGCTTGCCGACGCCCTGAACCCACGCCTGCATCGAGTGCAGTGTGCGCACGGCCCACGGTGTTTCGGCGCCGTCGTCACGCGTCGGATCGGCGATCTTCAGGATCTCCGCCGGACCGAACGTGCGCGCGACTTTTTGGTAGATCGCTTGGTCGCGCAACATTTCGATCTCGGCTTCGGTCGTCGGACGTGCCGAGCGATCCTCTTCCGACGTCGTGACCAGCGACTCCGACGTGACTCTTTCGCGCGAGCCGGAGCGCAGTAGCAGTTTCGCCTCGGACGTGTAGACGTTCGTCTGCGAGAGAGCGAAATACAGACCGACGAACGTGCCGAGGATGACCAGCGGAATGAGCCACTTGCGTGATCTCTTCACGCCCAGTGTCACCGTTTGGAGGATGTCCGGTCCCGCGAGGCCGTCCGGATCTTGATGCGAAGTGGATCGTTGTTCGTTCACGGTGGTGGGCTCACTGGAGCGTGAAGACGGGGAAGGGAACGGGGATCAAACGCCGGATGTAGTTGTCGACCCAGTGGCCGAGGTCGTCGATCGGGAGGTTCGGCACGTAGACGATGTCGTACGGCTGCAAGAAGATCGTCTTGGGGCTGCTCCAATATTTGGGGCGCGCGTCGATCTGCCAGGCGAGTTGTTGTTGCTTGAGGCGATCCCATCGCACGAGCACGAGACTCGACGTGTAGGCCGTCGCAGTCCTGTGTCCACCCGCGCGAGCGATGGCTTCGACGAGCGTCAAACGCCGTCCCGCTTCGATCGGAATCTGTCCCGGTTCGGCGACTTCACCGAGCACGTGCACGCTGCGCGGCGTGATGTCGGTGCCGACGATCGTGGGCGCAGAGTCGACGATCTCGAGCGGCTCCAGCGTCGCGTTGATCTGATCCGCGATCTCGGGCAACGGAGGCCCGCCCGGCAAAGCGCACGCGCCCGACAGAGCGAGCAGTGCCGCACCAGCACAGCGGAGCAGAGCGTTCGAAAAGGGAAAGGACACGGGGACGGCCTCCGACGAGGGATGGATGGAAGACTTCGCCTGGGGTATCGACCGCATCTTTTGCAGGGCTTGAGTACCAACGACGACCAGCGCGTCTCACAGGGAAAAAAGTTCCGCGACGCTATGTCCCTTGGGTGTGGTGATCCGCGCTCGATGCGGTGAGAATCGCTTGAATGCAGCCCATTCGCGCACCGAAGAACGACGAGAGATTCATCGTCTCGCCCTTCGGAAAACCGTGGGAGCACTGGCTATTGCTGGGCTTCGGCGTCGCTGCGATCGCGATCGTCGTCGTGCTCGCGATCGTGGTCGAACCCGATGCACGCGGGTTCGGCACGCACGAAAAGCTCGGGCTTCCGGCCTGTATTCCGATGGAACGGTGGGGCGTGCCGTGTCCGGGCTGCGGCGTGACGACGTCGGTCGCGCTCGCATGGCATGGACAGGTGTGGGCGTCGATCCGCAATCAGCCTTTCGGCTTCGTCACGGCGATCGCGCTGCCGAGCTACTCACTCTGGGCGATTTCAACCGCGCTGCGCGGAAGGAATTTGGCGAGCGAGGTCTCGCGCTGGCGCATGGGCCGGCTGGGAGTCGCGCTCGTCGCCGTCATGGCGTTGTCGTGGCTCTTCAAACTCGCACTCGTGCGCGAGTGGATCGGCTGAGCGCTCACTCGGCCGCATCGTCTTCTTCGTCGGACACTTTCGCCGTGCGGACTTCGTCGAGCATCTCGACGTAGCTCGCGTAGCGGGACGCAGCGATGTCGCCGCGATCGACCGCGTCGAAGACGGCGCACTCCGGCTCGTGATCGTGTGAGCAGCCGTTGAAGCGACACTTAACTTGGTAGCGCACGATCTCGGGGAACAGGTCGCGCAAGTTGCCGATCGGCACGCCGAAAGGCCTGAAAACCCGGATGCCGGGCGTGTCGATGACGCGCGCGTCGAACGCGAGCGTGTGGATCTGGCTGAACGAAGTCGTGTGCTTGCCCTGATCCCAATAGCGACTGATCTTGCCGACCTTCAACTTCAAACTCGGTTGGAGTCCGTTGAGCAAGCTCGATTTTCCAGCACCCGAAGCGCCGTAGAAGATCGTCGTGCGGCCGGCCATGCGTTCGCGCACTGCTTCGATGCCGCGACCGTCGCTCGCACACGTTTCGAGGACTTCGATCGGCATCGCTTCGTACGTCGCGCGGATCGCGGCCAGGTCGTCGGGATCGCCGAGATCGATCTTGTTCAAGATGAGCGTCGTCGGAATGCGCTGCCACATACACGCGGCGAAGATGCGATCCGTTCGATTCGAGGAGAACTTCGGGTTCGCGACCGAGGCCACGGCGAAGAGTTGATCGACGTTCGCCGCGAGGACTTGCTCACGCGGATCGTGCGAATTGGCGATGCGCGACAACCAGTTCTTGCGCGGCAGAACGCGGTCCAAACTGGCCGGGACGGAAGTGAGATCGATCTCGACTTGATCACCGACCGCAACGGGATTGCGCTGTTCCCCGTCGAACAAGATGCCCCGCGGAACGGCGTGCTGAACGCGACCGTCGACTTCGACGTGGCACACTTTGGCGTCGGTGCGCACGACGAGTCCTTGGCGAATGTTCGACATCGAGGCGGGGATCATCGCACGAATCGTGCTCGCGCCGCGAATCGTTCGCGCCGCCGATCGATTCGCGATCGCGGCGCAACGGCTATGCTGTGCGCGCCATGGCCGACGAAACCGTGATCCGATCGCGATCGAACGCGCTGATTCAGCGTGTACGAGCGCTGGTTTCGGGCAAAGAGCGCGATGCGATCGTGCTCGAAGGCGATCGATTGGTCGACGACGCCGTGACGGCGAAGCGCGTGATCGAGGTCGTGCTCGTCGCGCACGACAGGATCGAGCGTGCGGGCGAACTGTCGAACCGCGGCGCGCGCGTGCAGCTCGTCGACGCGGAAATTCTCGCGCAGGCGTCTGCACTCGAGACTTCGCCGGGAATCCTCGCGCTCGGCCCGCTGCCGCAGAGCATCGATTTGGCACAGCTCGCGCTGGACACTCGATCCCTCGTGCTCGTCGTCGCTGGCATCGCCGATCCAGGCAATTTGGGTGCTCTCTCGCGAACGGCCGAAGCCTTCGGCGCCTGTGCGTTCGTGGTGATTGCGGGCGGCGCGTCGCCGTGGAATGCGAAAGCACTGCGCGGATCCATGGGCAGTTTGTTGCGTCTGCCCGTTGCACACGGGATCGATGCCGACGCGTGTTCGGCCGTGCTCGGCAAGCGCGGAGCGCGGCAGGTGGTCGCGAACACGCGTGGCGGCGCGGACCCGTCGCGCTTCGATTGGAAAGGTCCGCTCGCGCTGTGGGTAGGCGCGGAAACGGGTGCGATGCCCGCGGTGACGAAGCGCTTCGAAGGTGTGACGATCCCGATTCGCACGGACGTCGAGTCGCTGAACGTCACGGTTGCTGCATCGATCTTGCTGTTCGCTGCAGGACGTGTCGCGAGGACGTGATGGCGAAGCCCACGACGAGGAACGATTCGCTTTTCGGAGCGCGCTCCACAGATGCTCCGCTCGCCGCACGCATGCGACCGCGGACGCTGCAAGAATACGTCGGTCAAGAGCACGTGCTGGCCGTCGGAAAGCCGCTGCGCAAGTCGATCGAAGACGGCACGATCGGTTCGATCGTCCTGTGGGGGCCGCCGGGCAGCGGCAAGACGACGCTGGCACGCTTGATCGCGAACGCTGGCGAGCGCGTGTTCGTGCCGTTCAGCGCGGTGAGCGAAGGTGTCCCGCGACTGCGCGAGGTGTTCGCCGAGGCGCGCGAACGACTGGGACACGAACGCAAGAAGACGATCTTGTTCGTCGACGAAATCCATCGGCTGAACAAGGCGCAACAAGACAGTTTGTTGCCGGCAGTCGAGGACGGCACGGTCACGCTGATCGGGGCAACGACCGAGAATCCGAGCTTCGAAATCAACGGCGCCGTGCTCTCGCGCAGTCGCGTCGTCGTCCTGAAGGGCTTGTCGCCGGATGCGTTGGCGCAGGTCGTGAAGAGCGCGCTCGCCGACGTCGAGCGCGGTTTGGGCACACGTCGCATCTCGATCGACGAGGCGGCACTCGCGTGGATCGCCGAGCAAGCCGACGGGGATGCGCGTCGCGCGCTCGTCGTGCTCGAAGCGGCCGCGCTCGCGGTGAACGACGACGAAACGATCACGGTCGAGAACATCCGCGACGCGCTGCAACTGCGTTTTGCGCGCCACGACAAGTCGGGGGACGTGCACTTCGATCAGTTGAGCGCGCTGCACAAGTCGTTGCGTGGAAGCGATCCCGACGCAGCGCTCTACTGGGCCGCTCGTTTGATCGAAGGCGGCGAGGATCCGATGGTGATCTTCAGACGTTCGATCGCGATGGCAGCAGAGGACGTGGGGCTCGCTGATCCGAATGCGCTGACGATCGCAGTCGCCGCGCGTGATGCGTTTCACATGCTCGGCGCGCCCGAAGGCTACTTGCCGATGTGCGAGATGCTCGTGTATCTCGCCACCGCGCCGAAATCGAATCGCATCAAGGAAGCGATGGGTGCGGCATTCGATGCTGCGCGCAAGACTGCCGGCGCTGCTGTCCCGATGCACGTGCGCAATGCGCCTACGCAGTTGATGAAGGATCTAGGCCACGGCGCGGGCTACGGCTACGCGCACGATTCTGCGACGGGTTACATCGCGCAGGATTATCTGCCTGACGAATTACGCGGCACGCGTTTCTACACGCCGGGCACGTTCGGCTTCGAGAAAGAGATCGCGAAACGCCTGGAATGGTGGGCGAAACAGCGCGGCCCGGGCGGGGTTGAGTGAGTCGCACAGGCATCATCAACGCAGGATCATGATTGTGCGGTGTAACGAAACCTCTTCCGCTTTGACCCGTTGCAATCTGGTTACGGTCACCACACTTCATTCTCCGATCAACTAAGACAACGGACGCAAGGGTTCTTTGCGCACCGCTGTTACCGACGCTGGCCGCATCCACAAATCTCTCGCGCCGCGCATCGACAGAGTGAACACGATGCTCATCACGAGATAGCTCACACCCGCGATCAAGAGCATCACGCGCGGCGCCAGCATCCCGGCTTCCAAGTAGACGATGACGCTCGCGATCAAAGTCCCGAGCGCTTGCAGCGGCGGCAGCAATCCGAACACGCGACCGCGCAATTCGGCGGGCACGTCCTCGTGCAACACAGTCTGCTCCTGCACGAAGTACGCGAACGCGATCACTCCCCACGTGAACGACAAACACACCATCACGGGTGCAGACGTGACCCAGAAGTACGCCATCATTTGGAACGGTTCGACGAAGTAGATGAGCACGATCGTGCGGCCCATGCCGAACGTGCGACCGATCAGGCCGCCGAGTGCGCCGCCCACGATGCCGCCGAGGCCGAACGCCATCCACGAAAACGGCATCCACGTTTCCGCGTCGACTCCGAGGTCGCGACGCAAGTATTCGGGCACGAGCGGCATCCAGATGCCGATGAACACGAACGCCATCATGAAGCAGGCGGTGATGTAGAGAATCGTCGGATTGCGGCGTGCGAAACGAATGCCCTCGAGCGCGTCGGAGGCGAAGCGCTGGAAGCCGGCTTCGACGACCGCAAGGTGCTGAGGCAGTACGAGTGGCGCGAGACGGATCGCGGAGAACATGAAGCACGCGCCGTTGAACCAGAAACACGCGTCCATGCCGAACTGCGCGATCAACAAGCTCGCGATGCCCATGCCGACGACGAACATCAGGCTCGTCGTCGAGCCCGAGATCGAGTTCGCGGTCGAAGCATTCTCGATGCCGACGAGGTCGGGAATCGCGCTCTGTCGCGCAGGCGGGAACACAGTCGAGATCGCCGCGACGCACATCGCGACCGCGTACAGTGGCCAATCGAAATCGAGCCGCATCAGGAAGGGTACCGACACGATCAATGCGGCTTGCAACAGATTGCAAGTGACGAGCAAACGTCTGCGGTCACACCTGTCGACGAGCGCGCCTGCGATCGGCCCGAAGAACACCATCGGCACCGTCTCGAGGATCAACATCAACGCGTTCGCAGCTTCGGGCGAGCTCGAACCCGAGGCAACAGCGCGTGCGTGCACGACCAAGATGAATGCGATGCGCGCGATCGACGCGCCGAGCTCCGATACGGCCGTCGCGAGCCACAGTCGGCGAAAACCGGCCTTTTTTCGCAGAAAACTCCACGGGGCGGTCATTGCACGATGTTCAGCGTCGCTAGTCGTTCGGCCAGCGCACTGCCGCGGCGCGCCTCGTCGTCGTTCTCGATCGCGGTGTCGAGCGCGCGCCGGGATCCGACGATGACGACGAGCCTGCGTGCGCGTGTGATCGCCGTGTAGAGCAGATTGCGCCGCAGCATCATCCAGTGCTGCATCACGAGCGGCACGACTACGGCGGGAAATTCGCCGCCTTGCGAGCGGTGCACCGTGATCGCGAACGCGGGCTGCAAGTCCGACAACTCCGAGCCTTCGTACGACACGCTGCGATCGGGAAACTTCACGACGACGACACCGTCGCCTTCGATGCGCGCGATGCGCCCCATGTCGCCGTTGAACACCTCTTTGTCGTAGTCGTTGCGCGTGTGGATGACGCGGTCGCCGACGCGCCAAACGCGCGAGCCTTGGCGGACTTCGCGCGTCCCTTCGGTCACGTGCTCGCGCAATTTCTCGTTCAATGCGTCGACGCCGCATTCGCCGCGGTACATCGGCGCGATCACTTGCACGTCGTCGGTCCACTTCATCCCGAACGTTTCGGGAATGCGGCGCGTGACGACGTCGACGACACGCAAGGCGGCTTGCTCGGGCTCTTCGGCGGGAAAGAAATAGAAGTCGGCCGACGTCACGCCCTTCGCGGGCAGTTGGATGGCATCGCCGTGTAGCACTTGGTGCGCGTTGACGACGATCAAGCTGTCGTTCGCTTGCCGGTAGATCTGCGTCAAGCGGAACACGGGCAGCGCTCGCGACTCGATCAAGTCGTGCAACACGTTGCCTGGTCCGACGCTCGGCAGTTGATTCGGATCGCCGACGAGTACGACGCGCACGGGAGCTTGCAGCGCCTTGAACAGATGGTGCGCGAGCACGACGTCGAGCATAGAAATTTCGTCGACGACCAAGAGATCGCACTCGAGCGGGTTCTTCGCGTCGTGCAGGAAACCCTCGGATTCCGGGTCGTATCCGAGCAAACGGTGGATGGTCTGCGCTTCCATGCCGGCCGCCTCTGCGAGCCGTTTCGCAGCGCGTCCCGTCGGCGATGCGAGCATTACCTTCGCATTCGCAGCGCGTGCCAAGTTCACGACGAAGCGCACGATCGTCGTCTTGCCGACGCCGGGGCCGCCGGTCAAAAGCGCGATCGGATTCGACAGCAGCCCGAGCACGGCCTCGCGCTGTTTCTGATGCAGCTCGATGCCCGATCGGCGCTCGTGACCCTCCAAGTCGAACTCGTCGGCGAGCGCGCGCAACGGCCCCGACTTCGAAATGCGCGTCACGTTGCGCGCGAGTTCCGCCTCGCAGTGTTCGAGCCAAGGCAAATACACGGCATCGTGCTCCGGCGATTCACCAGCGCGGATGACGACCTCGCGCCGCTTCTCGAGCTCGGCGAGCTCCGCGTGCAGCACGGCGTCCGGCACCGCACGCTGCACCAGCTCACCCGCGTTCTCGATTCCCTGGCCGCGCGTCAGCAACGAATGTCCTTCACTCGATGCGACTTCGAGCGCGTGCACCAACGCCGCACGCCCGCGCCGCGGATCATCGCGCGGAAGTCCGAGTTGCGTCGCGATGCTGTCCGCCGTCCCGAAGCCGATACCGCGGATGCCGCGCGCCAAGACGTAGGGGTCCGCGCGCACGACGGCTTCGCACTCGAGTCCGACCTTGCGCAGGATCGCCGTCGCGGCGACCGGCCCGAGCCCGAGTCCGCGCAAGAACGCTTGAGCCTTGTGCGTGCCGTACTCCGCCGCGACCGCAGCGATCAGAGTGTCCTTGATCGCCGGTCGCAGTCCGCGCACTGCGGCGAGTCGGTCCGGATTCTCGAGGATGATCGTGAACGCGTCCGCGCCGAGCGTGTCGACGATGCGCTGCGCGAGCTTCTCGCCGACCCCAGGAAAGCGGTCCGACGACAAGTACTTCACCACGCCCTCGCGCCCGATCGGCGGCAGCACTTCCGCCGATTCGAACTCGAACTGGACGCCGTGGGCTTTGTGCTCGACCCATTTGCCGCTCATCCGCAGGCGCAGACCGACCGACGGTTCGTCCAACTTGCCTACAGCCGTCGCGAGGTCGCTCGAGAAGAGCGCGTTCTTGCCTTGCGGTGGGTCGTAACCCCGCTCTGGCCTTATCCTTAGGACGGAGTACAGCGTGTCGGGGCTCTGGAAGGTGACGCGCTCGACGACGCCGATGAGCTCCTGCCCACCTTCTGCTTTGGCCGGTTCCACGGCCGTCTAGGATCGCAATCAGCGCCCCACGAATCCAGGCAGGGCTTCCGCCTGTCGCGGCCAACGGTTATTCTCTCCGCCCCTCGTTTCCGGCCAGCGCCAGACGAGGTCCGACCCACCCAGTTCCAGGAATCAAGCGTGTGATCAAAGTCCAGGTCCGTCCGAACGAGTCTCTCGAAGCCGCTCTCCGCCGTTTCAAGCGCCAGTGCAACTACAGCGGCATCTTCCGCCTCGCCAAGGCCAACACCTGGCACGAGAAGCGTTCGGACGAACGCCGCCGCGAGCGCCGCGAGCGCCTGCGCACGATCCAAAAAGCCACGCGCAAGAACGATCCGACGCGCAAGCTCGGCAAACGTCACGGCTGAGCAGACACGCCGCGCAGCGATGAACGGGACCCGGCCCTGCAGCCGGGTTCTTTCGTTTGACGAGTACGATGACCGTCGGCGCACCATGGGCATCTTCAAGAAAGACCGCGACCTGACGCAGGCGCCCAAGGAAGTCGAGCTGCGCGTCGACGCGAGCTTCTTCCGAATGCGCGCCGAGGAGCTCGAGATGCGCCTCGACGCGTTCCTCGCAGCACATCTGACGTGGCGTTCGCGCGCTTCGATCCAAGAGTTGATCAAAGACGGCTACGTGTTGATCGATCCGAGCACGCTCGCGGAACCGCGCGCTTCAGGAACTGCCGTGGTCGAGCGCAAGCCGAGTCGCAAGCTCAGGCACGGCGCGCGCGTGATCGTCGTGATCCCCGAAGACTTGCGGGCGCCGATGACGTTGCACACGAGCAGCGAACTCGTCGTCAGTTACGAGGATCCGTCCGTTCTCGTCGTCGACAAGCCGCCGAACATGGCCGTGCATCCGAGCGGGCGGTACTTGGTCGACACGTTGATCCAACGTGTGCACGCGAGATACGGCGCCGGGTTCGAGCTCGAAACGGCGGGTGCGCCGCGCTTGTGTCATCGACTAGATCGCGAGACGAGCGGCCTCGTCGTCATCGGTCGCACGCCCACCGGTCACGCCGACGTGCAGCAACAATTCGAGCGTCGTGAAGTCGAGAAGGAGTATTTGACGATCGTGCACGGAGTTCCGGATCGTGATTCCGGCGTGATCGATTACCCGATCGGTCAAGCACGCGCGTCGCACGTCGGCATCAAGATGGCGATCGCGGTCGACGGACAAGATTGTCGAACGTCGTGGCGCGTGATCGAGAGGAAGCGCAACGTGTCCTTGGTCGCGTGCGAACCGTTCACCGGCCGGCAACATCAAATTCGCGTGCACATGGCCGCGATCGGACATCCGGTCGTTGGCGACAAGTTGTACGGCGACGACGATTCGTACTTCGAAAAGGGCTTGGCCGGCACGTTGAGTGCGCAAGACATGCGCGAGCTCGGCATGGACCGACACGCGCTGCACAACCACCGCATCGCGTTCCGCTCACCCGAGACGGGAGAGTGGATCGAAGTCCTCAGTCCGCTGCCGAGCGACATGCAGGCGTACTTCGATCAGTCTTCTTGAACCGGTTCGCCTCCGGCGCGGACGATTCGACTGGATCCTCCTGGCCATGGCGAAAAGAACGCTCGATCGTATTCCTGCGCAGCGCGTGCCAGAGCCGCGTCGAAAGTTGCCAGCCTCAGATCGCGTCGAAGCGCAAGCTCCAAGTAGCAGGCATCTTTCGCCTTCAGCTCATGTCCGCGTGAGAGAGGCATGCTTGCCAGTCGGCAAGTTTCGAGAGTCAACGGCCAGTGCTCGTCCGAGTCGATCGAGATGGGAAGCGATTCTACGAACTTCAAGAAAGAGTCCGAGTCTGCCTTCGCGATGCGCCCTCTGCGCTCTGCAACGACGAGTCCGCCGATCACCTCGACCGGGGAAAACACTCGGGACGACTACAGCTCCGGCAGACAAGAAATCGAGCAGCGCCTCGAGCTTTGTTGCATGCACCTCTTAGCCGAATGCCCACGCAAGCAGCGTACAGGCATCGATGACGATGGGCTTCGTCGAGCTTACGGACCGGATCCCTCGTCGATCGCTGCGCGCAACTCGTCGAGTGTCAGCGGCTAACCCCGAGCGCTGACGCTCTTCCGCAGCTTGGTGAGTTCCTGCATCGCTTTCATGACGAGCTTTCGGTCCACCTTCCTTCCGCTCGAGCTCGTCGCGAGCGCGGATTCCGTGGCAGCTTGTCGAGAAGCCACCAAGTCGTCGCGAATCAGGTGACGGATGTACTCGCTGAGTGAAGCGAAGTGCCTAGAAGCCGCAAGTTGCTCGGCAGAACGGCGCAGATCCTCCGGCAGTGACACGTTCATGGTCGAAAGTCGATCGGCGTTTCCCATGCCCCAAACCTATGTCATGCCATCTGGATGGCAAGGCTTGTTACCGTGCAGGCGCAGCGGAAACCTGAGGAAGCCTACGACTCAACGGTCGGACACGACCTCGCGACCCAAGGATCTCTCACTTTGGCGTCACGCCATGGCAAAGGAGCAACGAGCGAAGCGCGGGGGTCGCCGCTCAGTCCCCGAACTTCGGCGCCGTGTACGTTGCACACGGATCGACAGGCTTCGCGTAGCTGCTCGTCCAACCGGCGGTGAAGTACGCGTCGAGTCGTTTCGGCACGTCGCCACCGTCGACGATCAAGCCGACATTGCGCGACTGGAAGAAGTAATCGCGCTCCCAGTTGCTCGTACCGATCCACGCACGCTCGGCGTCGACGACCAAGTACTTCGAATGCGCGACGCGACCGTAAGGGACGTGGCCCTGCGACCATTGCGGAATCGTGACAAGTTTGACTTCGACGTTCGCGAGCGGCTCGAGCGCCTGCAAGCCTTCGATCGTGCCTTTGCGCATGCACCAATCGGCGACGAGCAATTCGACTTTGATCCCGCGAGCGGCGGCCCGACGCAGCGCATTCTCGAGGTCGGGGAAGTAGTCGCTGTTGCTGGTCATCTTGTACGTGAGCAATTGCACGCGCACCGATTTCTTCGCGCCTTCGATCAGCGCAGTGATCTTGGGCAGATCCCATGAGTCGACGCTCGGCAAGAGCGGCGCCGGACTCACGACTGGTGTGATGCGTGCAGCCGTGTCGCCCGAGCCGATTTGGAGCGGAAAAGCCAGGCCGTTGTAGAGCTTCATCGCGTCCGCGATCGTCGCTCCACCGGCGAGCGCCCAATCCGTTTCGTACACACACTGCCAGGCCGCCGTCACTTGGGTCGAGCGCACGAGCACGCCGAGCTCTTGGATGTGGGCCAGCGAACGCCAATCGAAGTTCTGGCTACCCATGTACGCGACGGATCCGTCGACGAGGAAATACTTCGCGTGCAGGATGCCGCCGGTGAGCGGCTTGATGTCGTACGTGCGCACAGCGACGTTCTTCGATTTCGCGAGCCGTTCGAGCACTTCGGGATACGTGATCTGGAACTTCTTCTCGGCGAGAAAGCGCACTTGGACGCCGCGTCCGGCTGCGCGCTCGATCGCTTCGATCACAGGCGTGAGCTTCGAACCCGCTGAATCACTCGCGTAGAACTCGGCCAAATCGACCGACGTCTTCGTGGCGTCGATCACTTCGCGCCAAACGACGTCGGCGTCGCGGATGTCGGCGTTGTCGAGCGTCGTCTCGATCGGAAAACTCTCGACGAGCTCGATCGAATCGATAGTCGGAGACTGCGTGAGGAGGGTGATGAGTGCGATCGTGATCATGATTTCGAGAACTCCTTGCGATCGGCATTCCATTCGAGCAGCACGAGTGCAGCGCACACGATCAACGCGATGCCGAAGCTCGTCACGAACTTCAGCGCGATGATCGCAGCGATCGTCAACACGATCCCCAACGTGAGTATGTGTCCCATCCAGTTCATGTCGGCTTTGATGTCGTTCGCGTCGCGCGACAGCGGCAAGTCGGAAACGCACAGCGCATACAGCGGGCGATTCACGACGACCGACACGAGGAACCCGAGCGGCGCGAGCATCAGCGCGAACGCCAGCCCCGAGCGCGTCCACGCCAATGCGAACAACATCACGTACAGCGGCACGAGGAAGCGCACGGCCAGTGCTTTCAGCGCGCCGTTGTGGATCGCCGCGCGCGAAACCGGCGCTCCGTCGAGGATCCAACGCGCGTCGGAGCTCGCCGTCGCTGGCACGTGTACGAGCAACACCGGTAGATACGTGGCCGGCGTGAACAGCAACACCGCGACGAGGCCGTCGCGGGCGACCTCGTCGGAACCGCCCGATCCCGCGAACAACATGGCCAGCGGAATCGCGATCATCGGGTACGTGCGCAGGACGAACTCGCGCTCCAGCGGCAGCGCGTCGAACACGAGATCGAACGAACCACGCTCCTCGCGGCGCACCCAGGTCCGACTCGCGAGCGCGCGTAACGGAGCCAAAAGTGCCGATAAAAAGCCTGCTTTTCGGCCGATCGGCGCAGTCGCCTGTGGCGCCACGAACAATACGAGCGCGGCCGCTGAGAACGCGATCCACGGCGCGAGTCGCCACCACGGCGTCAAAACGTCCGCGCTCACGACGGACGTCGCGAACCAGGCCGATGGCGAGAACTCGAACCCGTGCGCCAAATCAGCTGGGCTCTTCACCGCGAGCAACTGCGGTACGACTTGCAGCCCGAGCAAGCAACCGACGAGCACTCCGCCGACGAGCAGCGTCTGCAGCAAGACGAGCAAGGCCTCGGCTCGTCGTCCGAAGAGCGACTGCAATCCGAGCAAGAAACCTGCGACGACGGCAGCTTGCGCGAGTCCAGCCACGAACAGTGCGATTCGCTCTCCAAAGCCCACGCTGGCCGGCGCGAACAACACGATCGGCAGCAGTGCCGATGCCGCCAGAGCTCCGGCGAGCAACATCACCAGCATCGTTCGCGCGACGCGCAGTTCGAACGCTCGCACCGGCTGTGCCTCGATCCACTCGCGCGACGGATCGGCGCGCAACAAGAAGCCGAAGTCACCGAGCAACGGCAGCGCGATCAACGCCATCGCGAGCGACAACATGAACACGGCGTAGGCGTACGGAGGGAGCACGTCGCCCACGAGCAATGCGAACGTCGCCGTGATGCTGCCGTGCACGACGAGCGGCGCGACCGGCCATGTGCCACGACCCCATTGGGCCTCGAATCCGGCTCGGAAGACGGCAAATACGCGACTCCACATCGTGAGCGTGAGACTACAGTACCGCGCTCGCATGGACCTCTTTCTCTCCGGGTCGGCCGGGCGCCTCGAAGCGCGTTTGTGGGAACCCGAGGGCGTCGCACCGCGCGCCGCCGTCGTGTTCTGTCATCCGCATCCGCTCTACGGCGGCACGATGGACAACAAAGTCGTCTTTCGTGCTGCGCGAGGACTGCAGCGCGCCGGACTCGCGACCCTGCGCTTCAATTTCCGTGGTGTGAAGCACTCGGAAGGCAAGCACGACGGGCACGGCGGTGAAGTCGACGACCTCGGCGTCGCTCTCGATTGGATGCGCGAGCGCTACCCGAGCCTGCCCCTGTGGGCCGGCGGATTCTCGTTTGGCTCGCGCACCACGGCTCAACGCGCGATCGTCGACACACGCATCGAACGACTCGTCTTCGTCGCACTGCCCGTGCTCGCGTTCGACGTCTCGTACATCGGTCGCGTGACGCAACCCGGTTTCATCCTGATGGCGGAGAACGACGAATACGGCACACTCGCGGAGTTGAAGCGACGCTTCCCCGATGTCCTCGATCGTTTCGAAACGCACGAGGTGCCGGGCGTCGGACACTTCTTCGAGAACGAAACACACACCGTCGAGAATCTGGTGAAGGAATACGCTGAGCGCGCGCTCGCGAACCCAACATGAAACCCAACGAACCCGCGCTCCCGTCCGGCTATCCGATCGACAGAATGCCCTCGATCCGGCGCTTGATGATGCCGCGCGACACGAATGCGCTCGGCACGATCTTCGGGGGCGTGATCCTGTCCGAGATCGACCTCGCGGCTGCGATCGAAGCGCACAAACATCATCCGGCGAAGATCGTCACCGTCGCGATGGACAAGATCGAGTTCAAGCAACCGGTGTTCGTCGGCGATCTCGTGTCGTTCTTCACCGAGACGACGCGCATCGGCCGCACTTCGATCACCGCGCACGTGTCCGTGTGGGCGCAGCGCAAGTTCGGCGGTGGCACGTTCGTGCACGTGACCGAAGCGCACGTGACCATGGTCGCAGTGGACGACGAATTCCGTCCGACGCCGATCCTGCGCCCTCAGTAGACGAACGGCACGAAGCGTTTCGTGCGCGAGCGATACGTTTCGTACGCGGCGCCGAACGCGCTCACGAGCGCCGTTTCTTCGATGCGGACGCGGTGCACCAGTGCCAGCGCCAATGGCGTGAGCAAGGCGACGATCGCGGTGTAATTCTCGAACGTCAGCGACCAGCCGACGAACATCGCGAAGAGTCCCGTGTAGGCCGGATGTCGCACGACGCGGTAGAGGCCGGTTTGCACCAACTCGTGACCTTCTCGAATCGCGACGTCGACCGTGAAGAATCGACCGAGCGCGACGACGGCGCAGATGCGCAACGCGAAACCGGCGGCGAGGATCGCGACTGCGACCACGCGACCCAGCTCGCCGAGTGTGAACTCGGGCCCGAAGCGTGCCCAGCTCAGAGCTCGCGCGACGATGACGCCCGCGAGGATCGACAACCACAGCGTGCGCAAGGATCGACCATCGTGAATGCGGTCGCGTGCTCGATCGGAGCGCTTGCGATCGAAGAAGATCAGCTCGACG
Organism: Planctomycetota bacterium; assembly: GCA_034440255.1. Lineage (GTDB taxonomy): Bacteria > Planctomycetota > UBA1135 > UBA1135 > JAEUIA01. The sequence continues at coordinate 65,344 of JAWXBU010000160.1, forward strand.
ACGAGTATCGCGATCCCGACGACGTCGACGAGTTGCATGTCGTTCAGCCGAGTATCCGTGCCGCGCCGAGCTTCGGATCGACTGCGTTCGTCATCGCTCCGAACACTTGCTCGAGCGTCCCGTCACGGCCCGCGATCGAGCGCAGTTCGTCGAGCGATCCGACTCCGAGCAGCTTGCCCTCGTGCAGCACGGCGACGCGGTCGCACACGCGCTCGGCGACGTCGAGCAAATGCGACGTGTACAACACCGAACCGCCGCGGTCAGCCCACGCGCGCAAGACTTCCTTGAACACAGCCGTCGTCGGCGCGTCGAGCCCGTTCAACGGTTCGTCGAGGATCAGCAGCTTCGGCCGCGGCAGAATCGCGCACGCGAGCGCCGTTTTTTGGCGCATGCCGCGCGAAAAACCGCCGACGGGATCGTTCGCGCGATCGGCCAGTTCGAGTGCTTCCAACAAGCGCATGGTCTCGCTCGCGATGCGCGCTTCGTCGACGCCGTGCAGTCTTCCGACCAACGCCAAGTGCTGCTTCGGACTCAGATTCGCGTAGAGCGGAGCGCCGTCCGGCACGAACGAGAATTGCCTACGCGCCGCGAGTGGATCCGCAGCGACGTCGCGGCCGTCGATCGTCACCGATCCCGCAGTCGGTTCGAGCAGGCCGCACAGAATGCGCAGCGCCGTCGTTTTGCCCGCGCCGTTCGAACCCAGCAGGCCGAACACCTCGCCCGCGCGCACGTCGAGGTCGAGCGGTGCGAGCGCGACCAGTGCGTCGAAATGGCGTGAGACCCCGTGGAAGCGAACCAAACTCATGGGGAGGGGAGCTTACTGTCGTGCGGTGTCAGGCTCGACTCCGCCAAGCACGTCGTCGCGGATGGACCGTACTGTGCCAGGCTCGACTCCGCCCAACTCGTCGGCGTAGAACTGCGCGTGTTGCGCGGCTCTACGCCGACGAGTTGGGCGGAGTCGTGCCTGGCAGTCCGGTCCATCCGCGAAGACGCGACCGCATACCCGGCACTGCATCGAATCAGGTCAGCAGCGATTCGCTCTGCACGACCGCGGCCGGAATGCCGGTCTTCTCGGTCAGATCTTCGGCGATCTCGGCCAGGCGCGATTTCGGCGCGGTCTTGCCCTTCTTCGCCGCCGACTTGGCGTCCGGATTCAAGATCGCGACTTCGCGCGGCTTGAGCTCGCCGATCTTCTTGATCCAGGCCTTCACTTCCGCCTCGGTCGAGTTGTCCACCTCGCCGCGCAAGAAGCGGGCTTGGATGATCAGGTGCTCGACGTGGCCGAGGTTGTCCAAGTATGTGGCGAATTCAGAGCTCTTACGCCCTGTCATCGCGGCAAACGTCTTGGCGGTGCCCCACTCCATGCGCAGAAAGACGCGGTCGTAGATGCCGAGCACGTGACGGAGCAGGGCGTCGTCCAACTTCGGTGCATCGAGGATCAGGCTGAGCTTGGCCTTGTTGAACCACTTGTTGCGCAAGTCGCGCAGGTTCTCGGTGATCTCGCGGAAGTCCGGGTGGACGGTCGGATCGGCTTTCGAACCGTAGACCGCGATCGACTCGATCTTCTCGCCGGCCTTCGAGATGCGGATGATGTGCCGAGCGGCCGTCGTGACCACGACGGAAGCGCGCGGCATGCGGTTCTCGCGGCTGACAGCCAAGGCCATGTCCATCGATCCGAGGTCGACTCCGAGGGTCGCGCCCAGACGCTCGCTCTTCAGGGGCCCCGAGAAGATGGGGCAGTCGGTGACTGCGGTGACGGGGGTCGGAGTGACGATTTCGGCCATGGTCGATTTCCAAAGGGCCGCGCGATCGGCGGCCTAAGTGAGGCAAGAGCGCCATGATAAGGCCGGAGGCCGTTCCTTCAAAGCGCAGCGTTCGGGAATGCGCCTCGGAATGGTGCCGGGCGCCGCGCACCGGCATGGGTAGGCTCCAAGAGCATCACCGAATCGAGCGCGACGCCTGTCTGTCGCCGTTCAGTCATCCGGATTGGGTGGCGTGACTGCGGGCACCCCACGGCACAGGCCCAAGAAAGCCCAGGCCGAGAGCGAGCCGGCGACCACGACACGGACCGGATGTTGTGCCCATCGACGGGCCAAACGCAGGACGAGCGGCTCATCGAGGTGTGTTGCGATCGTCGCGTCGACGGCTGCGCACGCGAGCCAAAGTCCAACGCCGCACGCGAGCGCGCAGTGATTGCGCAGCGATCGCGTCGGCCGCGCAGCGTGAGTGAGATAGCGGTCTGCTGCTCGCGCGCTCGAAGCGCTCGTCGGTTGTTCACTCGGTTCCATCCACGAGTACAGACGAACGGTAGCGCGCTCAGTTGCAGTTCTAGGAACGAAAAAAAAATCGACCGAACTGTCGCGAACGCAAGCCCCGGATTCCCACCGCGTTGCTAACGTGGCGCCGCTCTGTGTGCGTCCGCATATTTCGTGCGGCGCCGAAAAATTCGACTTTCAGAAACTCCACTTCGAGGTCCCCCCATGTCTCGATCGACCGTTGTCCTGACGCTAACAGGTTCATTCGTCGCTCTCGGAACGCTCGCTTGGCTCTCCACTGCTGGGTACTCCCCAGGAGATCGAGTCCTCGCGAAACAGAAATCGGGTCCGCTTGCCGTCATCGGCAATCCGGAGAAAGTAAAACGCGCCTACCAAGCTTGGCGCACTGAGTTCGAGGCGACGTCCGCGCCGCGCATCGACCTAGGACTCGCGTGGTCGCGAGGCTTGTCCACGCAGTACTCGACGATCGTCGGCAGCGCCGCGTTCCACTTGGACACGGGTGCCATCAACGTCCGACTCGAGAACGCGCCGGAAGGTGAGGGTTACGACGTGTGGCTCACGAGCCGCACTCCGGAAAGCAAGAACGTCGGTATCGAAGCAGCCGACCGTTTCACGCGCCTCGGCACGATCACCGGCGCTGGTTATGCCGATGCCAGGCTCGACGTGAACGTGACGGATATCTCGCAAGACGTGCTCGACCTCGACCTCGTCGTCGTCACGCACGCCGGCAAGACGCCGCTCGACGAAGCGCTCCTGCTCGGAATGCCGACCTTGTTCGAGCGCGTGTGGACGCGTGAGCGCGCGGGCGATGCCACTCCGACTGCGATGTCGAGCGGCATGAGCCTCGCACTGATTCAGAGCTTCACGCCGCCGCTCCCTGGTTCGACGCCCGATTTCGAGCTGCTCGTCACCGAGGGCGAAGTGCTCTTCTTCGAGAAGAAGTTCGAAGGCAACGGTCGCACGTGCGGAACGTGCCACCCGGCCGAGAACAATCTCACGCTCGATCCGACTTTGATCCAGCAGATGCACGATGCCGACCCGATGAACCCGCTGTTCGTCGCAGAATTCGATCCGAATCTCATGGAGAGTTTGAACGGCGGGCAGCGCTTCGAGATCCCGCACCTGATGCTGAAGCAGGGCCTGATCCTGGAGAACGTCGACGGCTTCGGCGATCTGAAGAAGCGCTTCGTGATGCGAGCGATCAGCCACGTGTTCGCGCAATCGGTTTCGATCAAGCGCCCGGTCGGCGGCGTCAATCCGCCGAAGCAACGCACGGGTTGGGGCGGTGACGGAGCTCCCGTAGCCGGTACGTTGCGCGACTTCGCCATCGGTGCAGTCACGCAGCACTTCACGCGGTCGTTCGGACGTCAGAACGGCGTCGACTTCGTGCTGCCGAACGATCAAGAACTCGACGCGCTGGAAGCGTTCCAGTTGAGCCTGGGTCGGGACGCGGATCCGAACATCACCGGCCTCACGTTCAACGATCCTTCGGCCCAAGAAGCTGTCAGCCTGTTCCAAGGCCGTTGCGACCGCTGCCACACGGACGCGGGCGCGAACTCGTTCTTCAACTTCGACGGCAACACGTTCCAGTTCGACCCGAACTTGGCCAACGGCAACTTCAACACGAACGTAGAACGGCGTCTGCAAGGCCTCATCGGCGGCCCGATCGACGACCGCCCCTTCGACGGCGGCCTCGGTGTGATCCCGGTCGATCCGGTTCCGCCGAATCCGAACGACATCACTCCGAACTTCGACGGCAGCTTCGGCGACAAGACCTTCAACACGCCGAGCATCGTGGAAGCCGCGGATACGACTCCGAGTTTCCACAACAACTTGACGGCTCTCACCGACGCTTACACGAGCACGATCGAGGACGCGATCCGGTTCTACGCATCGGATGAGTTCGTGAACTCGACCGGAGCGCAGGTCACGGGCACGCTCGCAGACCAAGGACTTCCGGGCACGATCGACAGCCGTGTCAAGATTCTCGGACGGCTGATGCGTTCGATCAACGCACTCGAAAACGCACGTTCTGCGAGGGCTTTCGCAGCTCGCGCCCAGTTCCTCGGCAATCTGGGTGCCGACGAGTTCTTGATCCAGCGTGCGCTGCAAGTCGCGCACGCGGACTGCGGCGATGGTCGCGACGTTCAGAGCGAAATTAGCATGAACGACGTGTCGGTCGACCATTTCCAGCAAGCGATGGACCTCATCCAACAAGCGCAAGACTCGGGTCTCCCGTGGTCGACCCGATCGGCGTTGATCGACGATGCCCTGATTCAGATCGACAGCGCACGCAGCAACTGCGCGACCTGAGTTCGGTCGCATCCTGCAGGTTCGGCGCCCTCGCTCGTTTGTCGAGCGGGGGCGCCTTTCTTTGTGCTCGGGATCACGTTTCACGCTCACCGAGACGAGATAGGCTGAACGCATCATGATCACTGCAGTGCTCTTCCTCTTGTCCGTCGCGAGCAACGCGCCGCCCGCCGCCGAACCCGCTCCCGTCGTCGCGCCGCGCATTGCCGAGACGCGCATCTACAAGATTCGACAGACAGTTGCTCTCGCCGACGTTCCGGCGACCGCGAAGGAAGTACGTCTGTGGGTACCGATCCCGACGGACGGTGCTTGGCAACACGTGCTCGATCGCCGCGTCGTCGAAGCACCTGCAGGTTGGAAGTTCGAGAAGCAACCGGTGAGCGACGCCGAGATGGTCGTCGCAACTGCGCAGGCGGGGGCAGCGATCCAAGTCGTCGTCGAGACGAACGCCATGCGTCAGTCTCCGGTTTTCGACATGACGAGCTCGGGCGGGGGCGAGCTCCAACCGGAGCTTTTCGCCGAAGAACTGCGCCGTGACTCGCCGCTCATGGCCGTCGATCCGAGCGTGCTCGATTTCGCCAAGCATGCCTGCGCCGACGTCACCGATCCGCGCGAGAAGGTGCTGCGCTTGCTCGACGCCGTCGCCGATCAGGCCGATCACTATTCGAAGGACGCGACGAAGCCGAATTGCGGACGCGGCGCGGACGAGGACTGCCTCACGAACGGCGGCGGCTGCTGCACCGACTTGCACGCGCTCTTCATCGCAGCTGCGCGCAGCCAAGGTGTCCCGGCGCGCCTCGAGTACGGCTAGCGCTTGAACGCGAAGAAGGAAAACACCGACTACGATCCGAGCTACCGCTGCTGGGTCGAGTTCTACCTGCCGGGCGCCGGTTGGGTTCCGACCGACATCGTGGTCGCCGCCGCCGGCGAGAAAGATGCGCGAGCGCAGAACTACGGCACGCTCGACGCGCGTCGCGTGTGGCTGTGGCAAGGTCGCGGGCTCGAACTCGTGCCGCGCCAAGCAGCCGCGCCGATTCAGACGATGTCGTGCGGATGGGCCGAGATCGACGGTGTTCCCGTCGACGTCTTGCCGGCCGCCGATGGCAAGCCTTCGAAGCTCAGTCGTTCGATTCGCTTCGAAGATTTGACGCCGAAAGAAGCGGTCTCGAAGTAGCTTTCATCGAGCCGTCTTCCGTTGCGAAGATCCTGAGCCAGACTCAGTACCTCCGCAACGGAAGGCGGCCGAGCTTCCGCTCAGCGCAACGTGATCGGCGCCGACGGCGAGAGCGAAATGCCGACGGCGATCGACGACGTTTCGGCCTGCGCGTTCGCGAGGAATCCGCGCGGCAGGTAGCTCGGCAGGATGATAGTCAGGCTCACTTGACCCGACGGCGGAATGACGCCGAGACTGAACGAGCGAATCGAAATCGTCAGTCGATCTTCGACGACGAAGGCGACGTCTGCGATCGCCAAAACGCGGCCGAAATCGAGCTTCGCGGTCGCGCCCGGTTGACCCGTGACCATGTACGTCGCGAGCGAACCCGGCGTCAACGGGCCCGACACGCTGAGCGTCGGATCTGCGGGCGAAGGAATGTTGTGGGGCCCGATGATCGAGAGCACGGGCGAGCCGCCGCACGCGCTGCGCGGCGCTTCACCAGCGACGGCGATCCCCGAGAGGCGCGCCGCGCCGTTCGCGTGGATCACGATGCCGTTGCCCGGCAATCCGTCGTACGGACAATCGAATCCGAGTCCGGCCGTGCCGCCTTTCACGAGCGACGCGCTCGTCCCCGTGAGCAGCATGTTCGCGCTCGCCCCAACGCGAATTCCAGAGCCACCGTTCGCGGCGATCAAGCAACCGCAGACATTCACGGCCGGCAAATTTCCGCCGCTGCCGCCGCGCGCATCGGTACGCGAGACGTGCAAATCGGAGCCGCTGTTCACGACGATTCCGTCGCCGCCCTTCTCGGGTGCTGCGGAAAAATTCACCACGTGATGCGACCGACCGCCTCCGCCGACGAAGCGACATCCGGCGACTTCGACGCGTGACGACGTGATCGCGAGCCCAGCGATTCCGCGATCGATTCCGTCGACGTCGACATTGCGCAAGCGCACGTCGCTCGCCGATTGAATCGTGACGAGCGCAACTTGTCCGAGTGCGTACGCACCCGGACGCGCGACCACGTCCTCGAGCAACACACCGCCGCTCGACGCGTCGACGTACACCGCTTGCACGGTGAGTCCGACGAGTGCCGCGTGACCGAGCGGCGCATTGTTGGCGATGTGAATGTCGCCGACGACGAATGCGCCCGTTTCACCGAGCACGACGGCGGAAGTGGCGAGCGTGAACCCGCCGTAGTTTCCGGCGCGCACGATGAACACGTCGCCACTCGCGGCGATGCTCATCCCGGCCGAGATGGAATTGAAATCGACTCCCGGACCGGACGTATCGTCGACGATCCACGTTGTGGCGTGGGCCGACGTTGCGAGCAGCGAGAGCGATGCGAACAGGGAAGAAACGCATAGCTTCATTTGGAACTCTCCTTCGTGCTCTCGATCCTACTCCCGCCGGATCGAAACGGGGCAAGAACAGAAAGCACTCGCAAGGCGTTGCCGCGCATGTCGCCGATACGTAATTGCATTGGCACAAAAGAGCGCGAGCCGCTCGGAGTGGCTCCGAACGGCTCGCGATTCGATTCTGGACCGATCAGTGTCCGTGGCCGTGCCCTCCGCCCGCGACTCCTTTTCCTTCTCGGGGAGATCCGAGACGAGCGTGTCGGTCGTGAGCAGCAAGTTCGCGACGGAAGCGGCATTTTGCAGCGCCGTGCGGACGACCTTCGTCGGGTCGATGACGCCCGACTTGACGAGGTCTTCGTACGTTTCGGTGGCGGCGTTGTAGCCCCAGTTCTTGTTCCCGCGCACGTTCTGCACGACGACAGCGCCGTCTCGTCCGGCGTTCGTTGCGATCTGACGCATCGACGATTCAATGGCGCGACGCACGATCATCGCGCCGACCTTCTCGTCACCTTCGAGCTCGAGGTCTTCGATGGCGCGGATACCAAACGCAAGCAGAATTGCGTTTAGATCACTCAAACGCCAAACTACCTGCATGCAGCCGCGCTCCTACTGGATCGATCGGATCGAGGATGCCTGGTCCCAACGCACCGTGCTCTGGCTGACTGGCGTCCGCCGAGTCGGGAAGACGACGCTGTGCAGATCGCTACCTGACATCGAATACTTCGATTGCGAGCTGCCCCGGCACCGGCGCGCGATGGAGGATCCTGAAGCGTTCCTGGAGTCGCTCCAGAAGAAACGCGTGGTCCTCGACGAGATCCACCGGTTGGGAAATCCCTCCGAATTGCTGAAGATCGCCGCGGACCACTTCAAAGACGTGCGCGTCTTGGCCACAGGCTCGTCGACGCTTGCGGCGACACACAAATTCAAGGACTCGCTTGCGGGCCGCAAAACTGAAATTTGGCTGACGCCGGCGATCAGCGAGGACCTGAGGCCGCTCGGCGTGAAGAGCCTAGAACGCCGGCTCCAGCGCGGTGGGCTACCGCCGTTCCTGCTCGCCGACACATTCCCCGAGCGCGAGTTCCAGGAGTGGCTCGACGCTTACTGGGCCAAGGACATCCAAGAATTGTTCCGGGTCGAGCGCCGTCAGTCATTCCTGAAGTTCACAGAGCTGGTCCTGGCCTCGAGTGGAGGAATCTTCGAGGCAACGCGTTTCGCGAGACCGTGCGAGGTCAGCCGCACGACGATCTCGAACTACCTGTCGGTGCTCGAAGCCACGAGCGTCGCGCACGTCGTGCGCCCCTTCTCGACGAGCAAGACGGCCGAGATCATCTCCGCACCGAAGGTCTATGGATTCGATACGGGTTTCATCAGCCACGTGCGCGGCTGGGACACGCCGCGACGCGAGGACCTCGGAACGTTGTGGGAGCACTACGTTCTGAACGAGATCCACGGACGAATGCAAACGCGTGACGTGCGCTACTGGCGCGACAAGCAGGGCCACGAGATCGACTTCGTGCTGGCCCGGCGCGGCAAACCGCCGATCGCGATCGAGTGCAAATGGTCCGCCGATCACTTCGATCCACTCGCTCTCGCGCTTTTCGGAAAGCGCTATCCGAAGGCGACCGCGTTCTTCGTCGCCCACGATATCGATCGAGCGTACCGCCGCAAGGTAGGTGAGCTCGATGTCGAGCTGCTGAGTCTGGCTCAACTCGTGCGGCGCTTGACGCGGCTCTCCTGAGTGCGGCGGGCACGCAGCGTCAAGGATTCGGGAACAACGCCTCACCCTCCGATTTGGCTGAGCATGAGTCCTGCTGGAGTTCGCTCATCGTGTATCTCAGCCCGGCCTCCAAGCCCCGTGTGCATCGTGATGTCTGTCGACTTCCGAACGTGCATTCGGGATGTCTGCATGTTGCCGCGAACTCAGCGAGCTTGTCCGCCTACGCTTCATCGCAGCGGATGGCATTGCGGGCCGCCCGAAGTCGACTCCGAGCAGCCCGCGTTGTCGAGAGGACTGGAGGACTCGAGGATCAGTGCGCGTGTCGGTGCCCGGCGCCCGCGCCTTCCTTTTCTCTCTCCGGTAGATCGGAGACGAGCGCGTCGGTCGTGAGCAGCAGGCTCGCGACGGAGGCTGCGTTTTGCAGCGCGGTGCGCACGACCTTCGTCGGGTCGATGACGCCCGACTTGACCAGGTCCTCGTACGTTTCAGTGGCGGCGTTGTAGCCCCAGTTCTTGTTCTTGTTCCCGCGCACGTTCTGCACCACGACGGCGCCGTCTTGTCCGGCGTTCATCGCGATCTGACGCATGGGCGCTGCGACGGCGCGACGCACGATCATCGCGCCGACGCGTTCGTCACCTTCGAGCTCGAGCGCTTCGATGGCGTCGATCGTGGAGATCAGCGCGACGCCGCCTCCGGGAACGATGCCTTCCTCGACCGCCGCGCGCGTGGCATGCAATGCGTCCTCGACGCGCTGCTTCTTTTCCTTCATCTCGGCTTCGGTCGCTGCGCCGACGTTGATCTGCGCGACACCGCCCGAGAGTTGGGCGAGACGCTCTTGGAGCTTCTTCTTGTCGTAGTCGTTCACTTCGTGACTTCGATCTCGGCCCGGATCAGCTCGTCCACGCGTGCGAGTCGAGGGCGTTCCAAGGCAACCACGTCACGCCGCCTTCCGACCGTCTCTCGTTTCCGGCGTGGATCACGAGACGCTCGAGTGCTCCTTCCGCGTCACCGAGCACCGCTCCCAGTGCTGCAAAGGCCGATCTAGGAGCATCCCGCAACCCATCCGAGGATTTGATCTCGACTGCGATCGGGCGAGCAGGCCGATCCAGCACGGCATCGACCTCACGGCCGTGATGGTCGCGGAAGAAGCTCCACCCGTTCTGTTGTCCACGATGGAGGAAGACCTTCACGAGTTCGCTCAAAATCCAACACTCGAAGATGCTGCCGCGGAGCTCGTGGGAGCGCAGCATCTCGGCAGATTCGATGCGCAAGAGCCGGCACAAAAGCCCCGAATCGTAGAAGCACAGTTTGGGACTCTTGACGATCCGTTTGGAGGGGCTCGCGAAGTAAGGCGGAAGTCGCGACGCGACGAAGCTCGTCTCGAGCACGCTGATCCACTTGCGCGCCGTGTGGTGCGAAAGTCCCGCCTCTGCCCCGAGCCCCGACAGATTGATCAACTGTCCCGCCCGACTCGCGCACAGCCGCATGAACGCTCGGAATGCGAGCAGGTTCTCGACCTGCAGGACTTCGCGCACGTCGCGCTCGACGTAGGTCGAGATGTAGTCCTCGAGCCACTGCCCCGGCGGCAGGTGCATTTCGTGGATGCGCGGATAACCGCCCGCGAAGACCAGATCCCAAGGCTCCGCGGGGAGACCTTGTGCCCTCAGTTCACCGAGGGAGAGGGGGAGCAAGTGCAGGAGTGTCGTCCGCCCGGCGAGCGATTGCGTGATGGAGTGCAACAGCGAAAAGTGCTGCGAGCCCGTGAGGATCCACTCGCCCGGACGCTTGCTCTCGTCGACGACGCCTTGCAGATAGGACAGCAGTTGCGGCGTGCGTTGGACCTCGTCGAGGATGGCCCCGCGCGGGTACCGGGCGAGGAACTCGCGCGGGCGGTGGAGGGCTTCTTCGCGCTCGTCGAGCGACTCGAGCGTGACGTACGGTTTGTGCGGGAAAGCCTGGCGGCAGAGCGTGGTCTTGCCGGATTGGCGCGGGCCGGTGACGGTGACAACGGGGTAGTGCCGGGCGCGCTCGAGGAGCACCGGGGAGAGGGTTCGCGGAATCAGCACCCTGGGAGGATAGCCGGCGCCCCGGGCGACTGGAAGTGACGGTTCCAGATGCCCAAGAAGCCCACAAGTCCTGAGTAGATCATTGGTTACATCCTGGGCACCTTCCGGGTATCCGTCCGATTAGGTCCGGGAACCTTACCATCGCATCCTCCAAACGACCGCGAGCCGCTCGGAGAGAACTCCGAACGGCTCGCCATAGTCGCCGAAAAAGAATCAGTGCGCGTGTCCGTGCCCGGCGCCCGCGCCTTCTTTTTCTCTCTCCGGTAGATCGGAGACGAGCGCGTCGGTCGTGAGCAGCAAGCTCGCGACGGAAGCGGCGTTTTGCAGCGCCGTGCGCACGACCTTCGTCGGGTCGATGACGCCCGACTTGACGAGGTCTTCGTACGTCTCGGTCGCGGCGTTGTAGCCCCAGTTCTTGTTCTTGTTGCCGCGCACGTTCTGCACGACGACAGCGCCGTCTTGTCCGGCATTCGTTGCGATCTGCCGCATCGGAGCTTCGATCGCGCGACGCACGATCATTGCGCCGACCTTCTCGTCACCCTCGAGCTTGAGGCCTTCGATGGCTTCGATCGTCGAGAGCAGCGCGACGCCGCCACCGGGAACGATGCCTTCTTCGACCGCAGCGCGCGTGGCGTGCAGAGCGTCCTCGACGCGTTGCTTCTTCTCTTTCATCTCGGCTTCGGTCGCCGCGCCGACGTTGATCTGCGCGACACCGCCCGAGAGTTTGGCGAGACGCTCTTGGAGCTTCTCTTTGTCGTAGTCGCTCTTCGTGACTTCGATTTCAGCGCGGATCTGAGCGATGCGACCCTTGATCGCGTCCTTCGCGCCAGCGCCTTCGATGATGGTCGTGTTGTCTTTGTCGACGACGACCTTCTTCGCGGTGCCGAGATCCTTCAACGTGACGCCTTCGAGCGTTGCGCCGGTCGCTTCCATGATGGCGGTCGCGCCCGTGAGAGCGGCGATGTCTTCCATCATGCTCTTGCGGCGATCACCGAAACCCGGTGCCTTGACGGCGACGCACGGGAAAGCGCCGCGCAGTTTGTTCACGACCAAGGTCGCGAGCGCTTCGCCTTCGATTTCCTCGGCGATCATGACCAGCGGACGACCCGATTGCGCGACTTGCTCGAGCAGCGGGATCATGTCCTTCACGGTCGAGATCTTCTTCTCGTACACGAGGATGTAGGGGTTTTCGTACACGGCCTCCATCGTCGTCGGGCTCGTGATGAAGTGCGGCGAGAGCCAACCCTTGTCGAATTGCATGCCCTCGACCCACTCGACTTCTGTGGTGAGCGACTTGCCTTCTTCGACGGTGATGACGCCGTCCTTGCCGACCTTCTCCATCGCCTTGGCGATCATCTGGCCGACCTCGGCGTCGCCGTTGCTGGCGATGGTGCCGATTTGCGCGATCTCTTGGTGGCCCTTCACGCTCGTCGAGAGCTTCTTCAAGCTCGCGACGGCCTGATCGACAGCCTTGTCGATGCCGCGCTTGAGCGCGACCGGGTTCGCGCCGGCGGTGACGTTCTTCAAGCCTTCTTCGAAGATCGCTTCGGCGAGGACCGTGGCCGTCGTCGTGCCGTCACCGGCTTGATCGTTGGTGCGCTGCGCGACTTGCTTCACGAGCTGCGCGCCCATGTTCTCGTAGGCGTCTTCGAGCTCGATTTCCTTCGAGACCGTCACGCCGTCCTTGGTGACGGTCGGACTGCCGAAGGACTTCTCGATGATGACGTTGCGACCGCGCGGGCCGAGTGTGACTTTGACGGCACGAGCGAGCTTGCGCACGCCGTCGCGGATCTTCTCGCGCGCTGTGGCGTCGTAGCAGATTTGCTTGGCCATGATGTGCTGATTCCTGTGTGTGTGGTTGTGCGGAGTAGGGGAGAAACGCGCGGAATCAGCCGATGACGCCGAGGATGTCTTCCTCGCGCATGATCAGGAATTCTTCGCCGCCGTACTTCACTTCGGTGCCGGCGTAGGCGCTGAAGAGGATGCGATCGTTGACCTTGACGGTGAAGACGGACTTCTCGCCCGTGTCGAGCGTGCGACCTTCGCCGATCGAGACGATCGTGCCTTCCTTCGGCTTGTCCTTGGCGCTCTCCGGCAAAAGGATGCCGCCGGCGGTGCGCTCTTCGGCTTCGGCGCGCTTGACGAGGACGCGGTCGCCGAGCGGGCGGATCGTGCCGGACTTCTTGTTCGTGTTGCTGCTGGTCTTGGTTGCCATGGGATCAGTCTCTTCTCTTCCTGGTGTGTGAGGAGGTTTGTGGTTTTCGAGTGCTACCGTTTCGCTGTGCGAAGCGGTTGGTTCGGTGGATGGGGGGAGCGCGGGGGCTGAGCGTTGTTCGAGGGTTCGGGTGAAACTCGTCGTGAGCGAAGCGAGGCCGTTCAGGCCGCGTCGAGGTGGAGCGCGCGGCGCACTTCTGCGCGCAAGAGTCGCGCTTCGAGCGGCTTGCGCAGAACAGCGCGCGCCCCTTCGATGAGCGCTTGGCGACGCACCGCCTCACTCGCTTCGCCGGAAATGACGATGCACGGGACCTGGAACGTTTCCTTGCGCAACATCTCGAGCACTTCGAGCCCGGTGTGCCCGGGCATGTGCATGTCGAGGAGCGCCAGGTGCAACGGCATGCGCCGGATGATCGCGAGCGCTTCGTCGCCCGATTCAGCTTCCAGGATCTCGAGGTGGACCGGCAGGTCGCTCAAAAGTTCGACGACGCCCGCTCGGAGTTCGCGGTCGTCGTCGGCGATGAGAATGCGGCGTTCGTGAGACATGGGCGGAGCGGTTGCGTCGCGCCGCCAAAGCAAGGCTTGTGCCGCTGGATGTGAGTGCCGCCCTGGCGCCGCAAGTCCTTGTGTAACAATGCTTTGAGGACGGGCAGCTGTCCACGTTTCCTTGCCTGGCGCATGCCAAGAAGGCAGGACGCCACGATGGACGCGGCTCCTCCTGTCAGTGTGACATGACCGCCGCTGGCCCCAGAGCGAGCCTCCGTTCAGCTCTAGAAGTGGGCGCAGAATGCGGGCCCGGCCTCACCCAGCTCGATCTGCGGCGAATGCCAAGTGGGCCGGGATGCTCTCCAGCGACGAGCGAGGAAACTCGGTCAGGATGTCGTCCGCGGCCCGGCCGTCGGCGAGCCAACCCAACACTTCGGCAACCCTGGTGCGTGTCCCTGAAAACCGTCGGTTTGCCGACGCGCGCTTCGGGGTCGATCGCGATGTGCAGCCGCCAGTCGACGGAACTCACCAGCCAATCGTGGTGACTCGGGTCGGATCCCGCCCATCCGAAAGCGGCTTCTCGTCGGCAACGAGGCTCGCTTCGTCGACCTTGCACCAAAGCAGCACCGCGCGCACGATCGAACGCTACGCATGAGCACCGCCACTCAATCGCTCGCCCGCTCGATCCTCGCGCGCTCTCCCGTCTTCGATGCGCACGTGGATTCGCTGCAGCGGCAACTCGATCTCGGGCACGATCTCGGCACCGAAACGACGGGGCATCTCGACTTGGTGCGCGGATCGAAGGGCGGTCTCGGTTCGGTCGTGCTCGTCAATTGGGTCGACCCGAAGCACATCGACGGCGGACCCGGCGCGGCGAAAGCGCGCACACTGGCTTTGCTGGCCGAATTTCATCGATTGGCCGAGCGGCATCCACACGCCTTGCAGTGGGCCGGCAACGCCGAGTTGTTCACACAGGCGCACACGAGCGGCGCCGTCGCCGGCATCCCCGGCATCGAGGGCGGACATTCGATCGAGGAGAGCTTGGACAACTTGCATTTGTTCTTCGATCACGGCGTGCGCGTGCTCACGCTCGTTTGGAACAACCACTTGTCGTGGATTCGTTCGTGCCAGAGCGGCGCAGGCGTGCACGTGCCGGACGGATTGAATGCGTTCGGCGAGAGCGTCGTCCATGCGATGAACGAGCTCGGCATGGTCGTCGACGTCTCGCATTCGGGTGAAAAGAGCTTCTTCGACATCCTCGAGACGACGTCGAAGCCGGTGATCGCGAGTCATTCGGGCTGCAAGACGTTGCACGGTCATCAGCGCAATCTGACCGACGATCAGCTGCGCGCGATTCGTGCGAACGGCGGCGTCGTCGGCATCGTGTTCTGCACCGCGTTCTTGAAGGACGAAGCGCAAGCCGAAGACGCACGCTTGCGCGAAAGCCCCGAATACAAGGCGATTTCGGGCCCGAACGACACCGAAGTGTTCTTGAGGCAGGGCGAGTTCATGCAGATGCATGCCGCGCCACTCTCGATCGAAACCGTCGTCGATCACATCGCTCACGCGGCCGCAATCGCCGGCATCGATCACGTCGGCATCGGTTCGGACTACGACGGCATCGGGCGCACTCCGCAAGGGCTCGAGGATGCGTCGTGCTACGTGAATTTGGTGGAGCGCTTGCTCGCGCGCGGGTTCGCGGCCGACGACATCGCGAAAGTGACGGGCCGCAACATGCAGCGCGTGTTCACAAAAGTCACGACCGGAAATGTCGCGGCCGCGCGAGCGCGTCTCGTTCCGCTTCGACACGTGTAGCGTCTCGACTTCTGCTGCGACACGCCGCCCACGTTCTCGAAAGTTCGCCTTTCTTCTGCAACCGAATCGCGCGCCGCGAGTCGAGTACATGGAGGACGCGTGGTGCGAGCTCCAGAAGGATGTGAGTCATGCGGTTCGATTTCAGTTCGGTCGAGGACGTCGAGTCCTACGTTTCGGTTCCAGCGGGTACACACGACGTGCGCATCGCCGAAGTGCGCGAAGGTCGCTCGCGCGACGGCAGCGTGCGCTGGACGTTTCGGTTGGAAGTGATCGACGGCGATTTCGCTGGTCGCACGGCAGCCTGGGACTCGCTCACGTGGAGCGAAAGAGGCGTTTTTCGTGTGAAAAAGGTGCTCGAAGCGTTCGGGCTCGACGTGAGCGGCGAAATCGAGATCGACACGGGCGACCTCGTGAACTTGCGCGCGCGCGTCCAAGTCGTGCCGGAAGAACGTGAGGATCCGGCGACCGGTCGACGTCAGGTGCGCATGCGCGTTCCGTATCTCGGATACACGCGCCTCGAGAAAAACACGGGCGAGGCAAGCGCAGCAGGAGCCGAGGCGGAGGTTGACGGCTGGCACAAGCCAGGCGACTCTGGCGCGCATGTCCAAGACGGAGACGACGATCTCGCGTTCTGATGCGAGCGACGACGAGCTCGTGCAACGTGCCGTGGAAGTGCGCGATCGTGCGTACAGTCCGTATTCGAAGATTCGCGTCGGTGCTGCATTGCGAGCCGCCGACGGTCGCATCTTCACGGGCTGCAACGTCGAAAACGCAAGCTACGGCTTGACGTTGTGCGCCGAACGTTCGGCGATCGTGAAAGCGGTGTCGGAAGGGGTGCGCGAATTCACGACGATCGCGATCACGACGAATCGCGAGAGCGCGCTCATGCCGTGCGGCGCGTGTCGACAAGTGCTCCTTGAATTTTCACCCAAACTGCGTGTGCTCGTCGTCGGCACGAGCGGCAAGCGGCGCGAGATGACGCTCGATCAGCTGCTGCCTGAAGCCTTCAAGCCGACGGATTTGGCGTAAGGGAGGCGAGTCATGGCCGAGCGCACTTCATCTTCGAAGCGTGTCGCTGCGTTGCGCACCGAGATCGAGCGGCACGATCGGTTGTACTACGGCGACGGCAAGACCGAGATCACGGATGCCGAGTACGACGCTCTGATCCGTGAGCTGAAAGCGCTCGAAGCGGCACATCCGGAACTCATCACGGCCGACAGTCCGACGCAGCGGGTCGGGGCGGCGCTGCCCGAAGGCCAAGGCCTGGCGACGGCGGCTCACGCGGTGCCGATGTTGTCGATCGACAGCCTGTTCACCGCTGAGGAAGTGCGCGATTTCGAGGCCAAAATCCTGCGCTATTTGAAGATCGCGGATGCCGATCTCGAGTGGTCGGTCGAGCCCAAGTTCGACGGCGTCAGCGCGGCACTCGTATACGAGAACGGCGTGTTCGTGCGCGGCATCACGCGCGGCGACGGCGTGCAAGGCGAGGACATCACGCACAACCTGCGCACAGTGCGGAACATTCCGATGCGGCTCGCCGGCGCCGCGCGGGAACATCCAACGCTCGTCGAAGTGCGCGGCGAAGTGCTCATCGAGCGCAAGAAGTTCGAGCGCTTCAATCAGAAGCGAGTCGCCGAGGGCTTCGAACCGTTCGCGAATCCGCGCAACACCGTGGCGGGTGCTTTGCGACGCAACGATCCGTCCGAAGTCGCGCGCTATCCGCTCGAGTTCCATCCGTGGTCGGTGCCGCGCATCGAGTTCGCTGCCGCGGCGAAACCGAAGGCGCTGGGGGACGGGGCCACAGCCGACAGCTCGTTCTCGACGCAACGCGAACTCAGTGCGGTGTTGCGCGCGTGGGGATTCGCCGACGCCGGGTACGGAAGAACCGTGCGCGGACTCGACGCGTGTCTCGCCTACCACGACGAGATGGAGGAGAAGCGCGCGTCGATTCCCTTCGAGATGGATGGCGTGGTCGCCAAGCTCGATCGCCTCGATTTGCGCGAACGACTCGGGACGACCTCGCGTGCGACGCGCTGGCAATACGCGCATAAATTCGCGGCGCTGGAGGCTTCGAGCACGCTGCGCGCGATCGAGACGATGGTCGGCAACGGCGGTCGCCTGACGCCGCGCGCACACGTCGACGCGGTGCAAGTCGGCGGGATCACGGTGCGGCACGCGACGCTGCACAACGCGGACTATGTTGCGGCGCTAGGCGTGAAGATCGGCGATCGTGTGTTCCTGCGGCGCGCTGGCGACGTGATACCGCAGATCCTCGGGCTAGCGAAAGCAGCGGAAGGTACAGCTCCGGCCGACTGGAACGACCTCGTGCCCGACGAATTGCGCGGAGGCGACGGCGCGATTCGACCCGGTGTCGCGTGGCGTTTCGGCGAGTCGTTCGCGATGCCCGAACGGTGTCCCGCGTGCACAACGGAGAGCGTTCAGGAGGGCAAGTACTGGCGCTGCCCTAACCTGCAATGTCCGCCGCAATTGATCGGTCGCACGCTCGTGCTCGTCGGCGGGAATGCGTTCGAGATCGACGGCCTGGGCGAGAAACAGATCGCGCAGTTGCTCGACGCGAGGTTGATCGCCGGACCCGCCGACCTCTTTCAACTCGATCGCGACGCGGCGATGCGCGAGAAGTTGATCGCGCTCGAGCGCTGGGGCGAGAAGAGCGTCGACAACTTGTTCGCTGAACTCGGCCGGGCGCGCTCGATTCCGCTCAGTGGCCTTCTCGTGTCGCTTGCGATTCCCGACGTCGGTCCGGCGACGGGAAAACTGCTCGCCAGTCGCTTCGCCGATCTCGCGTCTCTGCGGGCTGCGCCGCTCGACGAACTCCAACACATCGACGGCATCGGACCCGAAGTGGCCGCGCGTTTCGCGAATTGGTTTCAAGAGCCGACGAACGTCGCCTTCGTCGAGCGCCTTCTCGCTGGCGGTGTCGAGATCACGTATCCGAAAGCCAATTCGGCCGCCGGCCCTTTCGCGGGCAAGACCGTGGTGTTCACCGGCACGCTCGAGTCGCTCGGTCGCCAAGAAGCCAAACAGATCGTCGAGGACCTCGGCGGTCACGTCGCGTCGTCGGTGAGCGCCAAGACGAACGTCCTGGTCGTCGGCGGCAAACCCGGCAGCAAGGCGAAAAAGGCCGAAGAATTGGGCGTGATCGTGATGCTCGAGCACGAGTTCCTCGCCGCCGTCGGGCGCAGTTGACACTCTCGTCAGCGCGGCGAATTTCCGCCGTCGACGGCTTCCTCCGCGATGTCGTCGGAGCCTCGCCCGATGATGACGCGCTCCAACTCCGCCGCGATCAGGTCCAAGCCGAGTGCGCTCGGATGCTCGTGGTCGACGGACAATTCCTCGATCGAACGACCGCTCGCCGCCAACACGGGCCACATGTCGACCGCGACGAATCCGCGCTCCGTCACCGCCTGTGCGACTCGTTCGTGCAGTTCGACGTAGGGGTATTCCGTCCAATCCTTGCGCTTGCCGAAAGACGGGAAAATCGGCACGAGCACAGGAATGCGGCGGACCGAACAAACTTCGCGCGCTCGGTCCCACGCCGCGACGACGATCGGCCAATGCGGACCGTCGGGCGAGTTCAGATATCGATACTCGTCGCCTGCGCCGATGCGTTGAACACTCCAATTCCGGCGCGCTTCGGCGAACATGCGCAACACGTGCGAATGTTCCCACCATTCGGCGTCGTGAAACACTTGGTGGAGTGGTTGAAGAGGTTCGGTCTCTGCGCCGTTAGGGTGGTAATCGAGCACGACGAGATCGGGGTCGAGCGACATCGCTTTCGTTGCAAGCGTCGCGACCTCGTCACGAATCGTGTAACCGCCGACACCGAGATTCAGCACCTCGTACCGAGTCGTTCCGCGCGCTCGTTCGTTGAGGCGAACCTCGAGTCGTGCGGGATAACTCTGCTCGACCGGCACAGTCCATCCGAACGCGATCGATGCACCCACGACGACGATCCGGATCGTGTCGCGCGGTTTGGTCGCTTTGTATTCGCGACCGCGAAAACCGAGCGAATTGACGCTGACTTCGACGCCGTGCGCCGTGCCTCGCATATTCGGATTCAGCTCGTAGTCGAGACCCGGCGTCGTCGACTTGCGATGCAGCAAACCGGTCCACGCGTTGGGCGGAAAATTCGGAGCCGGCTCGCGAAAGCGCACCGGATGGAAACAGCGCAGTCCGAGTTCGATCGCACACGAGAGCACGATACAGTTCGCCGCGATCAACGATGCGACGAACCACGCCGGTCGACGACTGCACAGAGATTGCCAAGCGGTGCGAGCGCTCATTCACCGGCGAAGATAGCGGCTCGTGCCCGCCTGCGCTGACCAGACTGGAAAAACCGACTGCGTGTCCGTATCCAACAGCGCATGACATTCACCTCATGCGTACTCGCGCTTGCGATCCTCTCCGCCGCGCGACCGGAAGCCGAAACCAACGGCCCCATGACGATTCTCGTGCGCGCGAAGCGCATGCTCGACGTGAAGTCGGGCAACGTGATCGAAAACGCCGAGGTCGAGGTGGTCGGCCAGAGGATCACTGCAGTGCGCCAAGGTACCGGGGCGTGGCCGAGTACCTCGCGCATGATCGATTTGGGCGACGTGACGCTGATGCCCGGACTGATCGACATGCACACGCACTTGACGGGTGAGCTCGGGCCCGACTCGGCGAACGAAGAAGTCCACGACACGCCGGCCGACGCAGCATTCAAGAGCGTGAAGTTCGCCGAGCGCACGCTGGCGGCCGGTTTCACCACGGTGCGCAACCTCGGCGCCGGCGACTTCGTGGACATCGCTTTGATGCACGCGATCGAGCGCGGAGACGTCGAGGGTCCGTGGGTGTTCCCGTCCGGCCATTCGATTTCGATCACAGGCGGACATGGCGACGTGACCGGTTTTCGCCCGGGAATTCTGCCGCAATCGCCTGACTCAGGAGTCGCGGACGGCGTCGACGAATGCATCAAGGCCGTACGCACGCAGATCAAGTACGGCGCCAAAGTCATCAAGTGCATGGCGACGGCCGGCGTGCTGTCGTTCGACGCGACGGTCGGTGCTCAACAACTTTCGTTCGAAGAGCTGAAAGCGATCTGCGACGAAGCGGCGCGGCACGGCGTCAAGGTCGCCGCTCACGCACACGGAACGGCCGGCATCAAAGCCGCGGTGCGTGCCGGCGTCGCGTCGATCGAGCACGGCTCACTGCTCGACGAAGAAGCAATCGAACTGATGCTCGAGCGCGGAACGTACCTCGTGCCGACACAGTACTTGGTGAAGCGGATGGACATGACGAAGTTGCCCGATGCGTGGCGCAAGAAGGCGGAGGAGTTGTTTCCGCTGAAGGACGCGTCGCTGAGACGTGCGATCGAGCGCAAGGTCAAGATCGCCTTCGGCACGGATGCCGCCGTCTATCCGCACGGCGAAAACGCGCACGAATTCAGCGAGTACGTGCAGCTCGGGATGACGCCGATCGAAGCGATTCGGACGGCGACGGTGAATGCGATCGATCTCTTGGGCGTCACCGATCGCGGCACGATCGAGGTAGGCAAGCTCGCTGACCTGATTGCGGTGCCGGGCAATCCGCTCGCGGACGTGACCGTGATCGAGCACGTCAGTTGGGTTATGCACGGTGGACGCACTGTGTCGCGCTGATCCGCTACGATCCGGGTCATGTCGTTTCGCATGACACACCTGCTGAGATGGGCACTCAGCTTTTTCACGCGTCAGAAGATCGTGACGCGCAATAGCGTTCACCACGCTCTCCTCGAAGTGTCGATGGTGCGGGGGAAGACCATCCTCGACGGCGCGAGCGTCAACTACAGCTTCGGCGGACTGCACGAAGTGTTCGCGCAGACCTTCACGCGACTCGACATTCGTTCGCGCGACGTGCGCTCGGTGCTCTTGCTCGGACTCGGCGCGGGCAGCGTAATTCATCTATTGCGACGTGACTTCGGCGTCAAAGCTCCGATCACCGCGCTCGAGATCGACGCCGTCATGGTGGAGATCGCGCGTGAGCATTTTGAGCTCGAGCGCTGGGCCAATCTCGAGGTCGTCGTCGCCGACGCAGTCGCATGGACCGCGAACACGAATCGACGCTTCGATCTCGTCGTCGTCGACTTGTTCGACGAGGCCGAAGTGCCGGCTGCGTGCCGCACGAGAGAGTTCCTCGAGACGCTCGAGAAGCGTCTCAATCCCGGCGGAATGCTCGCGTTCAACGTCGTGGCGAGCCGACCCGCCGCCCGTGATTCCGCACGCGATTTCGCCGGTCTTTTCTCGGCCACGTTGGGGGAAACGCGTGTGCTGGAGGTGCGCGGAAACCTGATCCTCGTCTTCGAGAGACCTCACGCGGATTCGTTGGTAGCCGACGGCGATTCACGCCGATACTCTCCGCGACGAACATGAGCGAAGAGAACATGAATCAACCGCAACCTGCGAGCGCATCCGGTGCGCCCGAACCGAGGACGTTCGCGCTTCCCGTCGGTTTCGAAAACGACGAGACGGCGAAGCTCGTCACGCGCGCCAAGAACGGCGACACGCAAGCGCTCAACGATCTCTTCTTGCGCTACAACCAACTCATGATCGAAGTCGCGCGCCGACGCATCGGCCCGCGCTTGCGACTGAAGGAAGATCCCGACGACCTCGCGCAGACCACGTTCCGCGAAGCGACGCGCGACTTCCCGAATTACGAATACCGCGGCGAAGGTTCGCTCGTGCGTTGGCTGATCATGATCTTGCAGAACAAGATCCGCGACAAAGCCGAGTTCTATTCGGCGACCAAACGCGACTTCTCGCGCGAGCGCACGATGGACGGCGCGCGCGACTCTTCCGGTGAAGCGATGCCTACGATCGAACCGCCGAGCCAGGACCTGTCGGTCACGATGCAGGTCAGTCGCGGCGAGAGCTACGTGCACTTGCGGGCGGCGCTCGCGGAGCTGTCGGACGAGCATCGCCAAGCGATCACGCTGGTTTTCTTCGAAGGAAAGCAGCTGCGCGAAGCAGGCGAAATCATGGGCGGTCGCAGCGAGGACGCCGTGCGAATGATGCTGCGTCGCGCGGAAACCAGGCTCGCGGAGATCCTGAAGACCTCGCTCGGCAAGGACATGCGACCGTAGGTGGGCGACATGCGGCCGTAAGTCGGCGCCCGTCTTGCCACCGCGACCCACGCGCGGCTATGCTCTCCGCCCCTTCGAGTGGGCTACTAACTCAATCGGCAGAGTGCCATGTTCACAGCGTGGAAGTTCTGGGTTCAAGTCCCGGGTAGCCCACCACTCGAATCATCCGGCTGATCATGCGTCGAGTCCGCAGCAGCGAACTGCGGTCGTCACTCACTTGGCGGATCCCGCTCCGAGCGCAGCTGTGCACTGACCCAGCGTCGCGCGTTACTGCTCGGTTCGCGGGCTTTTGGGACTCAACTCCTTCTCGGCGAGAGCCACCGCCTCTTCCAATTCCGGCAGCGCTCGCACCGCGTCCTCTCGTTCCATCGAGCGCGGCCTGAACGCCACAAAGCGTCGCAGAGCGAAACTCTGCCGCCGGGCAAGCGCCGCAGCACGGCGACAGCTTCGCCGAAACTCTGTCGCGCTCGACCGCCGCGTTTCGCTGGCGCTTTCGAGCGAGCATGGTCGACCAAGATCCGCCGCAGCGCTTCGGCAGCCGCTGCATAAAAGTGTGGGCGATTCTGCCAAGGCAATTCGCGCGGACCGACGAGCTTGAGATACGCCCCGTGGACCAGAGCCGTGGCCTGCAACGTGTGTCCGCCGCGCTCGCGCGCGAGGCAAGCCTGCGCCGTGGCCCGCAGCTCGGCGTACACGAGGGGCAGCAAGAGTTCCGCCCGCCGCGCCGAGTCCTCCGCGTCGTTCAGGAGAAGCGTGCGCGTCTCTGACTTTGGATCCAGCGGCATGGTGCTCGGGACCGGAGAGTCGAGCTAGGTCGTGATCGAGCCAGGCACCGGACGGAGAGGCATATGACACTGGGGCGTAGGACGTCCAAGCGCATGACCATTCGATACCCGGCCGACCTCGGAGTTCCGCGGTAGCCGCGCTGGTCTGCTCACGAGACGCACAGCTCGCCGTCTTGTCTGTTGCTTGGCTGAAACCGCTGATATTTGAGCCGCGGCGAGTCGCTTCACCGTCGTCTCGTGTCCGTGACGGCATAGCTCCGCCCGCCCGAGCCTGCTCATCACGTGCTAGGAGGATCCACTCCGCTACTCCGCGAATTCGAACTCAGGCGGCGCTCGAGCGGGCGCGCGGCGTGGCGCCTCGGTCGGGAGCCCGAGGTGTTCGAGGATCTTGCGCACGACCAGGCCATCGGTAAGGAAGGCAATCAGCTCGTGCAGTCCGCCGCAGTGGTTGCATCTCAAAACGTCGATCGAAAACGCGCGCGGCATGAACTCGGCTTAGGTCGAACGCGTGGGTCGTTTGGGTTGGCGAGCGTTGGGCGTTGGAGGGGACTTAGAGCTCGGTTGCGGAGGCTGTTCACCGTGTGAGCCGCCATGCGTGCAATTCGCCGAGTTCGGTGAGCGCGGCACGATGCGCTCGCGCCACTTCGCCGCCGGCGCCAGCACGCCGTGATACGTCAGCAAGTGCGCCCACGGCCGCGGTACGAGCGCCGCGAGCCGGGCCAGGAAGTCGAGCGGCTCGAACACGATCGCGGACGTGCCGTCGCGCCAGCGTCGGCGAAGCGCATAGATCACCTTGCCATCGGGGGCGAGCGAGAGTCGCTCGAGCTTGGATCCGGTGGGCGAGTGACGTACCGACACAACCGCTCCATTCCCTCACGATCATCAGCCTCGATGCGAACCTTGGCGTGCAGCGAGAAACCCTCGACGTCACAGCACAATTCACCCGGCAGCTAGCGCGGGCGCCGCGCTACCCAGGCTCGTGGTCACTCCCGCGCCTTGGCCACTCCTGCGCAGTCCCTATCGTCTTGGCCTTCGTGCCCACCCCTGCTCGCTTCGGGAACTTTTTCCCCGGCGGCTTCTAGTCCGCGGCGCGCGCGGCGTTCAGTGATTTCCTGATCCACGTCCTCAGGCGCCACGTGTCGTCGAGAATGCGGAAGGGCAGCGCGTACAAGGACTCCGTCTGCGGCTTGCCGGGGTTGGGTTGGAACTCGATCGCGCCCAGCTTCTTGAAGTCGGTTCGATTGCGGTGATTCACCTTCAAGTAGAGCCGGTTGTTCCCGATCTACGCAAAGAAGAGATCGCCCACATAGAGCTCGAGTCCACCGAACATCCGGCGCGAGCAGATCGGCGTGACACGGGCGAGCCGCGCGATCACGTGCTCCTCGTGTTCGACGCTCATGAGGTCTCGGTTCTAGCCATGAAACAAGCGCTTCTCGGCGAGAAGCCCTTGTTTCAGGCCTGACCTGTCGCATCCGCCGCTAGGGGATAGAACCTGAAAGCGCATGACGTTTCGGTACCCGGCCCGCCCCGGAGTCCCGCGGGTAGGCGCGTGCGGTTCACCGCGCCCGCGATTCACGGAACCCAGGTCACCGAGACGCCATTCGTCAAGTTGTCGAAGATGGCGAGGCCCGAACACGACGGCGGATTCACGCGGAACCAAGCCTGATAGTGATACGTGCCGGGCGTAACGGAGCCGGCGAAGCTGATCGACGGATCACCCGGTTCGGGAAAGCCCGCTTGTCCGTTGCACGTGGCCTTGACGTTCATGCGCGTGAGCGCACCGGTCACGCACAGGAGGCCGGCGCCGAAGGGAATGCCGTTGCCGCCCGCCATCGGAGTCGTGCCTTGGAAGAACAACACGAACGTGCTCGACGGCAGACGCAACGCGTGCAGCACGAGGTTGTCGTTCGCGATGCTCGGCGTCGGCGCGGACGGCGGACCGGCATAACCGACGAGGCGACCGCCGATGCCCGGTCCGTGCTGGCAGCCCTCGTTGTCGCCGACGGCGCTGAAGTTCGCGCACGGGCAGGCCGCGCCGCTGCCGTCGCCGTAGCAGAACGTGACTTGATCCGGCGCGAGATTGATCTGTCCGCGGATCTCACCGCCCGGGTTGACCGTCGTGTGCACGTTGAAGTAGGAGTTGCCCGGCAGCACTTGCAGCGTCTGCGCCGGCGTCATCGCCCACGTGCCGCACTTGGGCGTGCCCAACGGCTGCGCGTGCAGGACGCCCGCGTTGAAGCCGGGCGTCGCGAAGCCGTGGATGTGCGCCGCGTTCTCGGCCGAAGTCAGGTTCTGATAGAGCACGCGATAGTCGAGCGTGTTCGCGGCGACGTCGATCGCGGCAAAGCCGAGTCCGGTCCCCGGAGACGTATTCGTCGGCACCTCCTGCGCGGCGTTCAAGCGCGCGAGGCGCGCAACCGTCTGCGCGGGCGCGAGCGCGGCGAGCGAAGCGGTGCACACCAGAGTCGGAAGGAGCAAACGCACGGATGCATGAACCATGGGGGAGCCTCGAAAGAGTGCACGCGCGATCAACGACACCGTGTCGCGTCACGCGCGCGCCAGGCAGATGGTAGAGGGGCGGGGACCGGGCGGGGTGGAGAAACGCACGCGTGCCGCGCAAAGTCGGCGGTTGCCCTCATTTCAGTGAGCCCACGTGCCCGTGACCAGCGTAGCCCGCGTGACCGCGCCGGGCGTGCGGACTGTTGCGTAACGCGTTTCGAGAAACGTTCCGCGCCGCTCAGCCGGCAGTTCGAGGGCGCTTTCGATCGTACGGTGCCAGGTACAACCCCGACGGTTCGCGCTGGCCGCTGATCGTGTGTGTACCGAGCCAGAGCAATTTTTCCCCGATGCGCTGCTACCAA
>JAWXBU010000161.1:0-13308 GCA_034440255.1 Planctomycetota bacterium
GGAGTTGATGATCGTCGATCAGACGAGACCGGCGTCGCGAGTCGAGCTCAGATCGGCGGCATGACCGACACGTCGAGCGGGCAGTTTTTCAACGGGCTGTTAGAGCCGGGCAGGGCTGGTTCTCCATCGTCACCATTTGGATTCTCAGCGTCTCCCTTCTTACCATCATAACCGTTTGGGTGGTCTGCGTTTCCACGCTGACCCCATGGACAGTGGGGGCCGTAAGGGGTTCCGCTTGAATCGCACCCTTACACAGCGCACAGATTCTGGCTGGGATCTGACTCCTGTGCTTGAACACTTCCCGCCAGACCGTACGCCAGGAAGGGGATGAGGAGCGCGATTATCACCAGCAGTCGTTGCAAGTGAATTTTCATGATGAGAGTTGTCTTTCTCGCAAACTTGCTACCGAGGCAGTGAAGGGAAAGTACCCTGCCCGTCCGGAGACTACTGCCTGGACATACGAGGCTCCACGTCAAATGTGTCCCAGTCCTGACGCAGACAAGGAAACCACGCGGGCCATTGGCAGAGGTTGATCTGCTTCGTTGCCTTATGCTCCGGCAGGAGCACACTTGCCCCGACCGCCCGAGATGTGGCTGTCGATTGCCTCGCCTGCGGCCAGCCTCGCAACGCCTCACGCTTTTTGTTTCAATCGGGCAGTTTGGTCACCGCCGAACGGGTTCGAGACCAGGGGCTCCGGCCTCACGCTCGACCTCCTCATCCTCCACGCCGCGCCGATCCCTTGCACGATGCCCAGACGCGACGACCTTCAATCCATCTTGATCATTGGCAGCGGACCGATCGTCATCGGTCAAGCCTGCGAGTTCGACTACTCCGGCACGCAAGCCTGCAAAGCGCTGCGTGAGGAGGGCTATCGAGTCATCCTCGTGAACTCGAATCCGGCGACGATCATGACGGACCCCGAGACGGCCGACGCGATCTACATCGAGCCGATCACGATCGAAGCGGTCACGAAGATCCTGGAGAAGGAGCGCCCGTCCGCGATCCTGCCGACGCTCGGCGGACAGACGGGCCTCAACACCGGACTCGGACTCTACGACCGCGGCATCCTCGATCGACTCGGCGTCGAGATGATCGGCGCGAAAGCGGAAGTCATCCGTAAGGCCGAAGACCGCAACTTGTTCCGCGCGGCGATGACGTCGATCGGCATGGAGAGCGCGCGCTCGGGGTCGGCGCACAACATGGACGACGCGCGCCGCGTTCTCTCCGAGATCGGTTTGCCGTGCGTCATTCGGCCGGGTTTCACGCTGGGCGGAACGGGCGGCGGCATCGCGTACAACGTCGACGAATTCGAAGAGATCGTCGAGCGCGGACTCGCGGCGTCGATGAATTCCGAAGTGCTCGTCGAGGAATGCCTCGCGGGCTGGAAGGAGTTCGAGATGGAGGTGATGCGCGACTACAAGGACAACGCGGTCATCATTTGCTCGATCGAGAACCTCGATCCGATGGGCGTGCACACTGGCGATTCGATCACCGTCGCACCCGCGCAAACGCTGACCGATCGCGAGTACCAGAACATGCGCAACGCGTCGATCCGCATCCTGCGCGAGATCGGTATCGAGTGCGGCGGATCCAACGTGCAGTTCGCGATCGAGCCCAACACCGGCCGCATGATCGTGATCGAGATGAACCCGCGCGTGTCGCGCAGTTCGGCGCTCGCGTCGAAGGCGACAGGGTTCCCGATCGCGAAATTTGCCGCGAAATTGGCTGTCGGATACACGCTCGACGAGCTGTTGAACGACATCACGAAGAAGACGCCGGCGTGCTTCGAGCCATCGATCGATTACACGGTCGTGAAGATCCCGCGCTTCGCGTTCGAGAAATTCAAAGGCGCCGATCGCACGCTCACGACGCAGATGAAGAGCGTCGGCGAGACGATGGCGATCGGCCGCACGTTCAAAGAAGCTCTGCAAAAAGCCGTGCGCGGACTCGAAACGGGGCGCCTCGGCATCGGGCTGGACCCGCGCGATCCGGCCGAACTTTTGGCCGAAGATGAAGCAGCCTTGACGCGCGCGCTGCGCGTTCCGAACGAGCATCGATTGCTCGCGTTGCGCGTCGCCTATCGCGCCGGTTGGAGCACCGACGACATCTTCGAAGCGTCGAAAATCGATCCGTGGTTCCTCGAGAACATCCGCGAGCTCGTCGATTTCGAGAACGAACTGTCGGGCGCGTTGCTCACGAAGGAATTGATCCGCGACGCAAAGCGGCTCGGCTACTCCGATCGCCAGATCGCACTCGCCGCTGGCTCGACCGAAGCCGACGTCACCGCGTTGCGCGAAGAGATGGGCATCCGCCCGACGTACAAGTTGGTCGACACGTGCGCCGCCGAATTCGAAGCCGCGACGCCGTACTACTACTCGACTTGGGAAGACGAGGACGAGTACCGACCGGGCAAGAAACCGCGCGTGATGATCCTCGGCGGCGGACCGAATCGCATCGGTCAAGGCATCGAGTTCGACTACTGCTGCGTGCACGCCGCCATCGCGGTGCAAGAAATCGGGCGCGAAGCCGTGATGGTCAATTCGAATCCCGAAACGGTTTCGACCGACTACGACACGAGCGACGATCTGTTCTTCGAGCCGCTGACTCACGAAGACGTGATGAACATCGTCAAGGTCGTGAAGCCGGAGGGCATCATCGTGCAATTCGGCGGGCAAACGCCGCTGAATCTCGCTGCCGGACTGCATCGCGCAGGTGCGCCGCTGATCGGCACCAGCGTCGATTCGATCGATCGCGCGGAAGATCGCGACCTGTTCAATCAGTGCATCAAGAAACTCGGACTGCATCAGCCCGAGAGCGGCATGGCGGCCGACACCGGTCAAGCTTTCGCGGTCGCGCGCCGGATCGGTTATCCGGTGCTCGTGCGTCCGAGCTACGTGCTCGGCGGTCGCGCGATGGAGATCGTGTACGACGACGAAGCGCTCGAGCGCTACATGTCGAATGCTGCGAACGTTTCGCCCGATCGTCCGATCCTCGTCGACAAGTTCCTCGAAGAAGCGATCGAAGTCGACGTCGACGCGATCAGCGACGGCAAGATCGTCGTGATCGGCGGCGTGATGGAGCACATCGAGGAAGCGGGCATCCACTCCGGCGACTCGACCTGCGTGCTGCCGCCGCACACGCTGCCGATGGAGATCCAAGACGAGATCAGACGTGCGACGAAGGCGCTCGCGAAGGAGCTCGGCGTCATCGGCTTGATGAACGTGCAGTACGCGGTGAAGGAAGATCGCGTGTTCGTGCTCGAAGTGAATCCGCGTGCGTCACGCACCGTTCCTTTCGTGAGCAAGGCGATCGGTCGTCCGCTCGCGAAGTTGGCTGCGAAGGTGATGTGCGGGATGACGCTCGAAGAATTGGGCTTCACCGAAGAGGTCACACCCCCGTATTTCTCGGTGAAAACCCCCGTTTTCCCCTTCAGCAAGTTCCCCGGCGTCGACATCACGCTCGGCCCGGAGATGCGCTCGACCGGCGAGGTGATGGGCATCGACGACGATCTGGGCTTCGCGTTCGTGAAGGCGTACCAAGCCGCCGGACTGAAACTGCCCAAGACGGGCCGGGTGTTCATCTCGGTCAAGAACGCCGACAAGCGTGCGATCCTGCCGGAAGCGCGACAACTGCATGCGCTCGGCTATGAATTGTTCGCGACCGAAGGCACGTGGCGCGCGCTCAGGAGCAACGGCATCGCGGTGACGCGCGTCAACAAAGTGCACGAAGGTCGTCCGCACATCGTCGACATGCTCAAGAATCGCGAGATCGATCTGATCTTGAATACGCCGTACGGCAAGCAACAGCGCATCGACGACAGCTCGATTCGCTCGGCCGCAGTGACGGCCGGGATTCCGTGCGTGACGACCAAAGCTGGTATCAGTGCGGTGGTGAGCGCGCTCGCCGCAATTCATCGTGGTGACTACAAGGTCAACACGATCCAAGAGCATCAGTTGAAGCTCTTGCGGACGGAACCGGTTCGAGCGCGCTGAGCGCAGAGCTCAGCTCTTTGCGCGAATCTCAGCTGCTCGCGCGTGCGCTTCGAACCCTTCCAGGCGCGCGAACGCCGCCGCATCGGCGGCGAGCTCGGTCGGATCGGTGATCTCGAGCCACGGGCGCACACGTAGGAACGTGAATACCGACAATCCGCCGCGTGAACGCGCTCCACGCGCCGTCGGCAGCATGCAATTCGGCCCTGCACCGTAGTCGGCAAACGATTCGGAACTGCGTGGACCAACGAACAGCGTGCCACAGTGCCTCACCAAGTAGCGCGCGAGCCCGGTGTCGCGCAGCACCAACTGCAAGTGTGCCGGCGCGATCTCGTCGACAGCGTGGATCGCGCGTTTCAGATCGGGCTCGACGATCACGAAGCCCTGCTCCAGCGCGCGACGACACGCTGCGGCATTGGGAAGTGCTGCGAGTTGAAGATCGAGTTCGCGCTCGACACGCTCGACGAGAGCTTCATCCAAGCTGACGAGCATCGGGATTCCGTCGGCATGTTCGGCTTGCGCCAGCAAGTCCGCAGCAACGAGGCGCGCATCCGCCGAATCGTCGACCAGCGCGCACAATTCGTTCGCTCCGTCGGTCACGTCGATCGCGACTCGTCCGGCGACGTGTTGTTTCGCCGCTGCGACACGCGCGTCACCGATACCGACGATAGCGTTGCACGCGGGGACGACTCCGGCGCCGAACGCGAACGCGCCGATCGCGGCAGGGCCGCCGACGGCGAGCAACGAGTCGACGCCGGCAACGTACGCGGCGGCGAACACGATCGGTGACGGCGAGCTCACCGCGACCCATACGTTGCGCACGCCGGCTGCACGAGCAGTCACCGCCGTCATCAACACGGCCGATGGCAATTTCCCGCTCGCGGCGTAGCAACCGGCCCGCTCGACAGGTTCGACGGTTTGTCCGGCGTGACCGCCGGCGAGCGGAATGCACACGTCGGTCACCGCTCGACGTTGCGCGGCAGCGAATGTGCGCAAGCGATTGGCGGTGCGACTCAAGAGCGCGACATCACGATCGTCGACACGTTGCGCGGCATCTTCGATGGCGTCGCGATCGAACACGAGTCGCGTGCCTACGCGCCAATCGCTGGCGGCTCGTGCGTGCTCTTTGAGAGCGATTTCGCCGCGCGCTCGCACGTCGTCGACGATTCGAACGGCATCGCGTTGTATCGAAGAGTCCGTCGCACGAACGGTCGCTTTGCTGGCGCTCTCGATCGTGAGGCGCCGCAGTTTCACGGCTGAATCCTCGACCTGAGCGCGCTTGGGATCGACGGGCGAGCTAGTCGACGAAACCGCGCGTTTGCAGCGCGACACGAACGACGGATTCTGGACGCGAAACCCATGGCGACGCCCGGATCGTACGTCGACTTCGAAATCCTCGCTGGGCGGGCACTATCGAAAATCAGGCGAACCGAACGGTCCGTAATGCCGAGGAGCGGCTACGCCACCGACAGCTCTCGCTGGAATCCCTCGACGAACGTGGTCATACAAGCTGAGCACCGACGGCCCGCAGCGCGAGATCCGCGTTACGGGCCGTCGGTAAAAGTTCGGCGACGAGCGTTGCTCGTCCGTTCTCAGTTCGCCGCTTTGCGCTGACGAGACGTCAGTTCGCAATCGAACTTCCAGTCGTCTTTCGGGACCTCGTGCGTCTTCAGACCCTTTTGATCGGCGACTTCCATTTTCACGCGCGTCAGCTTCACGCGGCGCGAATCGTCCTCCAATGTGTAGAGGAAGTTGACGATCATCATCCGCTTGAAAGTCGCGGTCGGACTGTCGGGTTTGATCGTGTACTTCTTGTCGATGATCCCGTTCGTGAGCGGCGTCTCTTGCAAAGTCATGTTGAGCTCACCGATCTCGACGCGATCCTTCGCGCCCACGCGACGGATGTAGCTGACCAAGTCTTCTTGGCCCTTGAGACCTTCGCCCTTCAAGCTCTGGCTCAGCTGCGTATGCCGCTGCGCAACTTGCACCAAGTCCTTCACGGCGCTCGGCGTGCGATTCTGATACGCGTCGCGCAAATCGGCGACCTGCTGCGAACGTTTCCAGCACAGGAATCCGAGCACAAGGCACCCGACGACCGACGCCAAGATGATGCCGCGTGCGAGATTGAAGCCTTGGAAAAAGTTCTTCATTGCGACTCCTTCGCCGCTGGAGCCTTGCTGACGTCGACCTCGATCGACACTGAACTCAGATAGATGCCGCGGCCGCCCTCGACGGGATCGCTCTGCTTACTCGAGAAGTCGATGAACCACACCTGCGAGCGAACATCGCGCGTGAATGCGTCGAACGCTTCGGTCGCCGTCAACGAATCCTCCGCGAGGAACGACATGTTCAAATCCACTTTGACGTGTTCAGGTTTGTTCGTACGCGTAGCCTGATAGGTGCCCTGCGCGCTGCGCAACGACGGCCGCACTTTGTCGGCGGCATCGCGTTGGCGCGACAAGACGTCGAGCACGAGCGTCATGCCGACGAACGCGGACTGCGGCTGCTTGATCTCGGCGTCTTGACCGAGGTCCTTCTCGAGCTTCTTGACGTCGCTCTGGATGATCGTCGTCGCGCGTCGAATCTGATCGAACCGATTGAGCGACTCGTCCTGCTCGATGTTCGTCAGGTACTTCTTCGCCTCGTCGGACGGGTATTGCAGAACACCCGCTCGCCCTTTCGCCGGCTCGCCGAGCACATGCGACCGCGCATTGTCGCGCCAAATCGCGAGGTTGTCGTTCACGATGTCGCGTTCCCGGGTCAGGAAAATGAACCACACGCCGAGGAACGTGACCGCGAGCAAGGCGACCACTGCGATCGGCAGCTCGACGCGCTCGAACGCGCCTGAGTAGTGCAATTCTTCGCGACGCAGCGACGGACGCAGCACGCCGCCGCCGAGTTGTCGCACCGCGACGCCGTACGGCACGACGAGCGGACCGAAGCCCTGCACAGGTTGGCCGCCGTCCTTTTCGAAAACGTCGAGCACGCGCACTTCGGAATCGAGGATGCGACTTCCCGCGAGACCCGGCAACTCGAGTCCGCACACGTACACCGCATCGATCGGGTGCAACGTGCGCGCAGCTGAGACCGTGCGGCCGAGCTCACGACGAATGCGCTTGATCGCTTGATCGAGGCGGCGCTGAACTTCGACCGGATCCGATGCCGGCGCAATCGCTTCGAGCGCGGACGTCTCGGCGTTTTCGATGGGTGCTTCGCCCTCGACCGCCGTCGTCGGAAATTCGTGGCTCAGCGCGCCGATGTGGATCGCACGCATCTCGCGCACTTTTCCGCCGTCCATCACGACGACCGATGTCGACGTCTCGCCGATGTGCACGAGGACCTGCGCATTATCGGTGGTGCAGATCGATGCCTTCATCGCCGCGTTCACCATCGCGGTCGTCTCTAGCTCGATCTCGAGCGGCTCGACGCCGGCTTTCTCGCAGATCGAGATCACGTTCTTGATGTCCGACTTCGGCACCGCGGTGACGAGCAGCTCGCTCGCGTCGTCGGTCGAATCGAGGATCATGAAGTCCACGACCACGTCGTCGACGTTCCACTGCGGCAGCTGGCCCTCGACCTCGAACTTGATCACATCTTCGATCTTGGCTTTGTCCGAGAACGGCACCTTGATCGTGCGGAACGCGGCCAATCCTGTGTCGATCGCGACGCCGATGTTGTCATGCGGGACGTTGTGCTTCTTGACGGCCTCACGCAGCGCGGCAGCAGCCGTCGCAATCGGATCGTCGCCGTCGCGCGGTAGCTCGCCGGCCATGTAGGCCGTGATCTTGTGCTTCTTCGCATTGCCGTCGAGCACGACGAGCTCGAACCTTCGCGGCCCGATGCGCAATCCACAGGAACGTGCCATGAGTCTTGGGAACGGCTTGGCAGCCGTCAGTGAGGGTTCGGGGTCGGCGCGAGGGCCAGGCGGTTGAATTCGGCGCGTTGCTCCGCAGGGAGCACCTTGTCGCGGATCTCTTCGCGGTACGCGCGGCCCAGTTTGGACAAGTCCGGCTCCATCGAAGACATGTAGTCTGCCATGTGCCGGTCCTTGATTCTCCCGAGGTCGCGCTCGTACTCGTCGAGGATCGCGCGCAGCGGTGCGCGTCGTTCGGGCGCGAGTTGGAAGGTTTCGACGAGCGCGCGTTCGTACGCGTCGAAGGAGTTGCGGGTCGCTGCCTGAGCCGGCGGCATCGCCCATGCCGACACCCAAGGACCTGTCGCAACTCCCGCCAAGAACGCGACCAGGGCCAGAATCACGACCCACAGTCGCAGGTTGGTCACCGCTTCGACTCCGCGGCCTTCTTCACGGGCAGCGTCGGCTTTTGATTGAGCACGTCGAGCTGCTTGTGCGCTTCTTCGATGCTCATCTTCGGCGACGCCAACAAGCTCGAGCTCGACGGCAGGCTCAGGCGGCCGATACCGACCGAGAGGACGACCAAGAACACAGCGGCGGCGGCGGTTAGGCTCAAAATGAAGCGCAAGTTGCGTTCATCCGGCTTCGAAGTGCTGGTCATCGTCATTTCGCTCGCTCCCACGAGCACCATGCGCGGTTCAGAGAAGTTCTCACCCCGATCACCGGCAAATGCGCGCCGAGCGACGCGGGCCGAGAAGTCCCGCGGTACCAGATTGGCGGCTGGAGTCTTGGCTTTGGCGAACCATCGCTTGAGATTCTTCTCCGACTGCGCGCTGCCGCGGCAAGGCTGGCAGTCGAGCAGGTGTTTGCGCAGCGGCCCCGCGCGTTCTTCATTCAATTCGCCGTCCAGGTAAGCCTGGATCGATGCGCGTGCGTCTTGGCATTCCATCGCGTGCCCCCTCATGCCGTCTCTACCGTCTGCTGTGTCTTCGGTCATGGCCCCATCATCCTTCCCCGTATTCGGGGTGCAACTGGAGCAGTTTGTCTTTGAATCGTGCCCGCGCCCGGAACAGTCGCGATTCGACGGTCCCGATCGAGATGCCGAGCGTGTCGGCGATGTCCTGGTAGGCCATGTCTTCGAACTCGCGCATGACCAGGACGGTGCGGAAGATCTCGGGCATGCCCTCGAGGATCTTGGCGGTGATCTGCTGGATCTCTTCGCGCTGGAGCCGCGCATCGGGGCTCATCACGCGCGAGGGCGGCAGTGAAACGTTCGTTTGAATCAGCTCGGGGTCTTCGACGGTGGTGACTGGCGAACGGCCGCGGCGCTTCAGGAAGTCGAGGACCGTGTTGACCGCGATGCGGTAGATCCAGGTGTAGAACGACGATTGGTGCTGAAACGTGGCGAGGCGGCTGTAGGCCTTGAGGAAGGTTTCCTGGACCACGTCCTCGATCTCGTACTGATTGCGCGTGTAGTGCCGGGTCAGCGAGAAAAGGCGCGATTGGTAGCGCTCGACCAGGATTTGAAAGGAGGCCTGGTTCCCGGCCAGGGTTTCCTGGACGAGGCAGGTGTCGTCTACCGGTTGGGGTTCCATCGCGATCCGTTCCATGGCGGGCTCAAGGACGGCGACTTTACGGCCTTCTTCCCAAGCGTCTCGAGGAACTGCGAGGAGTATCGGTCTGGCGGGTGCCGGGTGAGCGTGCCGAGGAGCTTTTTTTTCCAGGATCCCTCGTCAAACAGCCCCTCCATGCCGACGCCGGGGCAGCGTCTGCCCCAGCCTGCCACGCTTGGTCTCGAGCCTGTTGAAAAGGTCGCCGCTCCTGGCGACCCTCCGACCCAGCACTGCTGCGTCGAACTCGCCGGGTCGCGCGCGCAAGGGAGTCGACGACTTCGAGTCCTCAGACCGCGAGCCCTGCGGCATCTTTCGGGGTGTTCGTAAGCAGCTTCATTCCGCTCACGTTCAAGGAATGAATGATCTGCGCGCCGAGCCCATCGTCGCGCAGATCGGGATTCGTCCGGTCGGTCGACTACGTCAATGCGGCAGCGGTTTCCTTACACCCAGCAACCTAATGAGGATCGTCTGCGCGCAGACTTTGCTTGTCGCGATCACGGCAGCCAAATGACTTTCACTCCGTTCGAGCTGTTGAACGTCGAGCTCGTGCAGAAGCTCGCCGAGTCGCGGTAGTAGGCTTGATACCAACGCGTTCCTCCAGCGAGCGGTACACCGCCCTGAACGGAGAGCGGCGACTCCGGCAGCTGCGGCCAGAGCATGGTCCCGAACGTATTCGGGAACTTCAGCGCGAAGCGCACGATCGTCCCGATCGTGCACAAGGTGCCGTCACCGAACCCACTGGGAGAGAAGGGCGTGTTCGTGCCCTGGAACAGGATCGCGGGCGAGCCGGCCGGCGTATTCGACAAGATGAAAGTCATGCTCTCCTCCGCGCCGGTCGCTGCGTTGCCGGTCGCCGCCAACAGTGCTCCGCTAGCCTGCGCCGAGTTTGCGCATCCGCGTCCGGCGCTACCGGTGTTCGCGCACGGACAATTGTTGCCTGTGCCGAAACCCGTGCAGGCCGTCGTGTAGGGTCCGCCCGACGGCCGGTAGAACGTCGCGCCGTCGATGCCTCCGCCATCCCAGGCGATGCCGAAGTCGTGGTTCGGGCCACCGCTGGACCACTTCGATGTGATGTCAGGACGGGCGCCCACTTGCCCACCGAGCAGGATCGGTCCTTCGGTGACCGTGAGAGCCGTCGGCGAGAGGCTGGCCAGCGTGATCACGAACGGAAAGAGAACGCTGCTAGACGCCGTGTGGCTGAAGCCAGCCACGAAGTGCGTCCCGTCCGTGTCGACCGTGAAGTCGTACTGGTAGATAAGGAGGGGGTCCCCGAGCCAGAGGTTCGAGATGTCGCCCGACGCTTCGACCGTGACGCCGTTCAGGAGCTTGTAATTGAAATAGTCGTCCTGGCCATACACGAGGCACACGCGGCCGTCGGCTCGTGGCGAAGACACGTCCGGAGCCGTGACCGAAAAGGACGAAGTCGCGATCAAAGTCGGCGGATTCAACATCGCGCCGATGTACGAGAGCCGCGCAGCGTAGATGCTGTTCGTCGCGCCCGCGCGCTGCCACGCCACCGTCCACGCTGCGTTGGCCAGTTGTCCGCTCGATTTCGAGATCGCGGGCTTCGAGTCGAGCGTTCCCGTCGTGTTGTCGATGCTCAGCGTGTTCGTGCCGACCAAGATCGTGTTGTATTGCACCAGTCGCCCGTGGATGTCGAGCTCCCCAGCGAGCTCGCGTTGCCAAACGACGCAGTAGTACGCTTCGCCGAAATACGGATCGCCGCCGACGTCGGGATTGATCTTGTCGCCGGGCACGTCTGTGGTGCTGATGAGGAAGCTGCCGCTTTGAGCGGCGCTCGCAGCGTTGATGGTCCTCCCCCAGATGTTCCATTGCGTGCCGGGCGCCCCCTGTCTCTGGAACACGAGCAGGAACTGGTCCTGACCCTCCAGGTTCGCGGCCCGCGGATGGCCGCAATTGTTGGCCGAGTTGTCGGCGACCCCGTTGGCGATCGGGGTACCGCCGGCGCTGCGCAGGTGCCACAGGACGTCGTGATCCGCGAAGCTGAATGTGTGCTCCCAGGCGATCAGGTACCTGTCGGTCGACACGTCGTAGGAGATGGCGGGCGCAAACCCGAAAGCCGTGATCGCGAAGGTCGAGATGATCGGATCGATGACGAGCGGGAAGCGCGCGCTCGCCATGAAGTCGGCGTCCACATGGATGCGCACTGCACCGTCAACGATGCTGGATTCGAGCGGCACGCGCGAGCCGTCGTCGAGGAGCGCGAAGGCCTGGCCGTAGTTCACGGTGCCGTGCTCGCCGCGCAGTTCGATGCGCCCCTCGTCGGAGACGAGTTCGAGGTCGCTGGTCAGCGGCACGAACAAATCGAGGGCACCGGCTTGCGGGCGCTCCTTCACGACGAAGCGCTGTTCGACGCGGTCGAGCGCGAGCTCGTAGACCTCGTCGATCGGCCCGCGTTCGATGGTCACCGTGTCGCTGCTGCGCACGACCCCGCTGATCGGCAGAAGGTCGATCGCCGCACCGCCCGCGGTCGCGCGACCGAGCGTCAGACTCACCGGGAAATTGCGCGGAGCGTCGGATCCGAAGAACGGGATGTAAGTCGCTCCGTCCGCGCCGAAGCTCGCCTTGTACGACGCTCCGCTCGCCCACGTCGTGCCGTCGTCCTGCATGGAATACAGGACCTGCGTCAGCGGCGGGACGGCGGTGGTGCGCGCTTCCGTCTCGCGTCCAGCCCGCGGACCCGTGTCGTGAGCCTGCGCGGGAGACGGGGCTCGTCGGCCAACCTCTAGGTTCGCATCGACAGCTTGCGCGTGAGCGGGCGCGCACAGCAGAAGTGCGCAGGCCGTAAACCGGATCGCGGCTTGCGCGTGGGACGAGGTAGTGCGGAGAGTGTTCTTCATGACGGAACTCCTGGATCGATGGCTCGACGTCGCGCCCGAGGGCGAAAAGGCGACGTCCTCTGAAGGACTGCGGGACGGCCTGCTCAGGCGACAGGCATTCCCAGCAATTTCGCTGCGCCCTCCGACCAGCCCGCGGCGAACGCGAACGTGGCCAGGCTTGCCGTGGCCCGCACGCCTCTCGAGACTCGCTTCCGGTGCACGCAAGGTCGCGTTGCTCTCGGACCGAACAGCGTCTTCGTCGTCGAGCGCGCGATCGGTGCCGAGCGTCCGCGCCTCACTCAGGGCCCGTTGTGCTGTGACAGCGACGAATTTCGGCTGCACGCCCAAGTCCCCATCGCAACCCACGATCGAGACGGGATCGAATCGAGCGCGAGCGATGGGTCACTGATCGACGTGTACTGAGTGCGTGGCCACTGCTCGCAGCGGCGGCCACGGCGCAGGCGATCAGTGCAAATGCCGCGGCAGCGTGTGGCCCATCTTGTCGCGCTTGGTTTCGAGGTAGCGCTGATTTTCGCTCGTGCTCGGCGTCGAGAGCGGGATCTGATCGACGACTTCCAACCCGTAACCAGCGAGCCCCGCGATCTTCTTCGGGTTGTTCGTCAGGAGCTTCATGCGCCGCACGCCGAGGTAGTGCAGGATCTGCGCGCCGAGCCCGTACTCGCGCAAATCGGCCGCGAAACCGAGCTTTTCGTTGGCTTCGACCGTGTCGAAACCTTGGTCCTGCAATCGGTACGCCTTGAGTTTGTTCGCGAGGCCGATGCCGCGCCCCTCCTGCCGCATGTAGACGAGCACGCCGCGCGGTTCGCGACCGAGGATGTCGAGCGCTTTGTCGAGCTGCGCGCCGCAATCGCAGCGCAGCGAATGGAACACGTCACCGGTCAAGCATTCGGAGTGCACGCGCACGGTGACCGCTTCGTCGATCGGCAGACGCGGACCGTCGGGCGTCGGCGTCGACAAGCCGATCGAAAGCGCAACGTGCTCCTTGCCGTCGA
>JAWXBU010000162.1:0-28043 GCA_034440255.1 Planctomycetota bacterium
CGGCGACGTTGCATCGACATGCCGCATTGCTCCTTGCAAGCAGGTCTACCCAACGACGATCACGACGCAACGAGGATAGTGGTGTTTTTCAACGGGCTGTCAGCCCTCGCGACAGGAGAACGGTCCTGACAAAAACAAGATCGTTAGCTCACCCGTCTTGTGGCCGCTCTGCGCGATAAAAACTGCAGGGTTGATTCATAAGTGACTTTCGAGCCGCTCTGGCCACCATTATTGCATCCAGATAGTAAGGGTACCCAGAAGTGCATTTTCATCCGCGTCCACGTCGAAAATTGCCTGGCCCGCGCAGACCGGGAGAACGAGGCGAGTCTTGCCGCCTGAATTCTTCTTGTCGAGGCTCATCGCCGCAACGAGGCGCTTCGCATCGAGCTTTGCGAGTCTCAAATCGGCGAATGAGCGCGGCATCCCGAACGCGGCGAGCAGCGCGTCGATGCGCTCGATCAACACTGGTTCAGCCAGGCGATTCATCCGGCGGCTGACGTCGAGTGCGAGCCTCAAACCGACGCCGACGGCGACTCCGTGCGGTACCCGGCCGTAGCCCGCTTCGTGCTCGATCGCGTGCGCGAACGTGTGACCGAGGTTGAGGAGTTTGCGCGGGCCTTTTTCGTGCGGATCGCGTGACACGATCAGCGCTTTCGTCCGCACGCACATCTCGACGATCGCCGCGAGCGCCGCTGGATCGCGGGCCCAAATGAGTTTGGCGTCACGTTCGAGCCTCGTGAGCGCTTCGTCCGACGTCAGCAGCGCCGTCTTGATCACTTCGCCGAGGCCCGATCGAAACTCGTCGTCGCTGAGTGTCGAGAGCACGCTCGTGTCCGCGATCACGAGCGCCGGCTGATGGAACACGCCGGCCAAATTCTTTCCCGCCGACAAGTTCACGGCCGTCTTCCCGCCGACCGACGAATCGACTTGTGCGAGCAGCGTCGTCGGCACTTGCACGTACGGAATGCCGCGCATGTACAGCGCGGCAGCCATCCCAGCGACGTCGCCGACCACTCCGCCACCGAATGCGACGACGGTTGATTTGCGATCGAGGCGCGAACTGCTGAGGAAATCGAGCACACGCTCGAGCGCTGCGAACGCTTTCGAATCTTCGCCGGGCGCGAGATCGAACCACGCAGAGTCGCTCAGACTCCCGAGCGCGTTGCGATGGAGCCGCGACACGTTCGCGTCGCTGATCACCGCTACACCTGAGCGACCGCGGACTGCCTCGGCGACCTCACCGAGCAACCCTGCGCCGATGCGCACGTCGTAGGGCACTGCCGTCGCGACGCGCACGGTTTTCAAGCGCGCGCTCCGAGCAGTTTCTGCGTCGCCGCCATCGCCGCAGCTCCCACGAAACCCTGGAAAATGCGGTCGTTTTGCGAACCCTCGCGCGATAACTCGGGATGCCATTGCACGCCGATCGCGAAGGGATGGTCGGCGCGTTCGATGGCTTCGATCAAGCCTTCGCGATCGCGAGCGCACACGCGCCACGGACCGGCGACCGACGCCAGTGCTTGATGATGGCGCGACACGACGTCGAGCGATTTCTCGCGTAGCAGACGCGCCAGTTTCGTGCCCTCTTCGACGTCGATCGCGTGCACGACGTCGCCTTTGTGAGGTTGCGCACCCGGGCGATCATCCGGAATGTGCTGGTAGAGCCGCGCGCCTTCCGCGATCCCGAGCAATTGCATTCCGTAGCAGATGCCGAGCACCGGAACTTTGCGCTCGAGGATCGCGCGCGCGAGCACGAAATCGAAGTCCTGCTTTTCGCTCGGCGTCAACTCGGCTTCTGGATGCACCGGGCCGAGTCCCAAACGAGACGTGTCGAAATCGTCTCCGCCTGACAACAACACCCCATCGACGCGCTCGAGCAGGCGCTCCACATCGGTCGGCCCGCCGACGGGCGGAATCGCGACCGGAATGCCGCCGTGTTTCAAGATCGCGTCGGCATAACGAACAGCGAGCTCGAGTTTTTTGGTCGAGCTCGCCGAGAGCAATCCGTTGATGGCGATGAGTGGTCGAGGTTGGAGCGACATCGGCTCCAGCCTACCGAACGACGCTCACGCGATCAGGCGGAAGATGTAGGGGTAGCGATACTTCTTGCCGTCGCCTGCGTTGACGGCTGCGACGACCGAGAGAACCGCACCGATCAGCCATACCGGGAAGATCAGCCACCAACCGATGCACGAGGCGGCGAGCAGGAGGGTGATGATTCCGTAGAACAATTGGAAGTTGATCGCCTCCCGCGCCTGATCGTCCGTGAACGCATCGTCGCGACGCGTCACGACCCAGATGAAGGTCGTCAGGATCAGGCCCGGAATCACGACCGGAATCAGGTACGCGAGATGCGAGAAGACGGCCCAGATGCGCGTGCCGGAATGAGGAACGGCGCTCGCGCCGGAATTCGGCGGCGGCGGCGGCGGAGTGCCGAACGGCGGGGGAGTCGTGGGCGGCGGTTGGCCCGTACCCGTTTGCGAACCGAACGTTGAGCCTGCATTTGGAGCATGTTGTGCGCCGCCGCGAGGCTCGCTCGCGACTCGCTCGGCCTCGACTTCGATCGCCGGTCCGCGCGCTTGCGACTTCGAGAGCGGGATCGCTTCGACCTCTTCGACTCGTGCGGGCTGCGGCACCGGCTCGTCCACGCCCTTCCCAAAATGCGTCGCGCCCGGCCAACCGGCGGGACCCGCAGATGTCGAAGGGTGGGGCTCGGGCGCAGGGCGCGGATCATTCGATTGGGTGTCGGACATAGCGAACTCCTACGCGGTCGGGCGCGTTGCATTTCTGATGAGAATAGAGAGCGGCCGAGAGCCGACCGCTCGCTGATCGCTGACTGCTGCTCATGGACCCGCGCGGCTCCTATCGGGCAGTTCTTTCCGCCCGATTCCTCAGCGCGAGAGCAGCGCCGTCCCGATCAATCGGTACAGCAAACGCGCTCCGACGATCGCATCCCACGAATCGACGTCGTCGGCCGTTTCACCAGGCGAAACCTCGTTCAAATCGAGGCCGACGACGCGCTTCGACGAGCGCGCCAGTTCTTCGAGCCACAACATCGTGTCGTGCCACGACAATCCGCCCGGCACGGGCGTTCCGGTGTTCGGACACAGCGTCGGGTCGAGCCCGTCGACGTCGAACGACACCCACACGTGGTCGGGCAATTCCGAGATCGTCTTGCGCACCAAGTGCCGCAAATTCGTGCCGTCGGCCTTCGCGCGGCCCCACTCGACGTCGAGCAGAGTTTGAATGCGACCCTTCGAGTTCGCGATCGCGTCGTGCTCGCGCTCGCCCATGTCGCGGATGCCGACTTGCACGAGTTTCGCGACCTTCGGCAGCTTCGTCGTCACGTTGTGCATGATCGACGCGTGCGACCATTCGAAACCTTCGTACGCGTCGCGCAAGTCGGCGTGCGCGTCGAAGTGCAGAACGCCGAAGTTCGGGAAACGCTCGGAAGCAGCCTGAATTCCGCCGAACGGCGTCGAGTGATCGCCGCCGACGAGCGCCGGCAACTTGCCGAGAGCGAGGATCGCGTCGACCGACGCTCGCACGCTCTCGTTGACCTGTCCGCCGATCTCGTTCACGAGCGCGAGGTCGCGCGCGAGGTCCTTGCTCTTCCCGATGCGACCGCCGAGCTCGATGATGCGATCGGCTTTCTTCGTGGCCTTCGCGTTCCACTTGGCGATGCGCGGATCTGCGTCGAGCATGCAGATGCCCTTCGCCCACGGCTTGCCGGTCATCACGTCGAACAAATCGACTTGCAGGCTCGCGCGCAAGACGGCTTCGGGTCCGCGCGCGGTGCCCTTGCGATACGAAGTCGTCGCGTCGAAGGGGATCGGCACGACGTGCACGGCGGCGTTGTCGGGGTCGCTGGGCAGGCCGAAAATTCCGGCGTTGTCCACAGCGGCGGCGTCAGGGTCGAAGGGGGTGTTCATGGATGTTGCGTCGTCGAAGGGGATGGATCGTACGGACTCACGGCCTGGCTCTCGCGCGCCCTCGTCGGACAGTCGTTCAGGTGTACACGAACCGCTTGCTTCGCGAATCGAAGAACGGCACGTCCATCGCGTTCCAGCCGCTGCGCATGTAGAGGAGTTCGAGCAGTCGACGTGCGATCAGGTCGGGTTGTGAGATGAAGTCCCCGTCGAACGCGGCCGGGACGACCGGACCAGGATCACCGAGCACGCGCGGCCAACCAGGAGCCTCGGAATAGCCCCACCCTGGAGCCGGTGCCCCAGGCGGCAACCTCAGGCCGGCAAGCCGACGCAGGTCGAGCGCGGACAGCACCTGCGCGGGACTTTCCCCGCCGCGCTCCAGCAAGTGCGCGAAGAGTCGACAGCAGGAAACCACGGTCTGAGAAACGCCGTAGGGGCTCAGCAACTTAGACGTGCGCTTCGCATCGAAGGTCTGGCCCCAGACGAAGGCACCATCGAGGCGGGTAGCGAAGCGCAGTTCGCGCACAGGGGACTCCTGGATTTCGAGAATGCGGAAGCCCTCGCTTCGAGAACCGGAGCGGTAGATGACTTCGGTCGCCCCCCCCTTCGATGGCGTCGACGACTTTTCGACATCGCCGCGCAGATCCCAGAAGCCCGCTTGACCACGTTGACACCCGGCAATGCTCGGATCGATGAGTGCTCGACTCAGCTCCGCGCGCAGATTCTCCCAGGGCTCGACTACAGATTCAGCATCACCTGGAACCGCTCGCAAGATCAGATAGATCGCGCCGGATTCCAGCAACCTCGGCGAATCGACATCGGCCTTGCCTAACCAGCGATCGATCGCTTGCTGAAGGTCCGACTGCTGTTGTCTAGGAGTGAGATCGTGCTTACCTTTTTGAATGCGCGCCGCGATATCGCTCCACTCGAGGGGTAGTGTCCGCGCTCCGACTCGGGTGGGAACGAGGAATCGGCCTTGTGTGGAGCGCACCGCGAACAATTGACCGTTTCCTGCGGACTTCGGCACCACGATCACCAGCGCAGGCGCATCGGGAGAAACCTCGACGGACACCTGGTGCGGCAGCGACGGTGCAATCGTGCTGGCAAGCAGGTCTTCGAGCTGGCGCTTGGCGACCGCGGGGTTGGCTACGGGATCGAGTGTTTGCCCGTCGTCCCCCATTCCGACGAGGATGTGGCCGCCGCCGGAGTTGAGAAAGCTGCATACGGCCCGGGGCAGCGTCAACGGATCGCCGAGCGCCGCGCTCGCCTTGAACTCCAAGGTCAGGCCTTCGGACTTGCCACGGAAATCGGCGAAGGACAGCTGCTTCGAACTCATCGCTTGGTCTGCGCGAACAGTTCACGCAGTTGACTGTAGGGGTCGACCCCATCGCGGTACGAAATCCGCTCCAGGAAATCATCGAGCGCGAAAGAGGGGACTGGGCCGGTTCTGGATGTTGCTCCAGCATGAACGATCAGGGCGCGAACGTCGTCGTATCTACCGCCGGACTGCAAATCGTCGGCGTTGCGGATCTGGGCCACTCGTTTGCCTTTCAGATCGCTCCTGCTCGCG
The DNA here is from genome assembly GCA_034440255.1 of Planctomycetota bacterium. GTDB lineage: Bacteria > Planctomycetota > UBA1135 > UBA1135 > JAEUIA01. The sequence continues at coordinate 5,497 of JAWXBU010000162.1, forward strand.
ACTTCGATCAAGAATGCGTCGCGCCCACCGGTCAGGACGAAGTCTGTCTCGCCTGCAGTCCCCGCACCCTTGGGCCTGTGCAGCACGTGAAGTTCGAGCCTGGCAGCACTCGCGAGTTCCCGCAGGTGGCGCAGGACGGCCACTTCGCGAAGACGACCGAGCAACTCGGCATCTCGCGTGGGATCCGACGATCGCGAGTACGCAGCCACGATCCCCGGATCCGGGCCGTAGATCTTCGCTGGCTTGCGCCGTTCATGCAGGGTCGTCGTCGCTCGTGCTCGCAAGCGCTGTACGAGGAAGGCTCGCTCGAACTCTTCGACCCAGCTCTCGAGCGTTGGCCGCGTCGTGCCGAGCGAACGATTCAGGTTCTGCGCGTCGATCGCATCACCAGATTGCTCGATCAAGATTCGGTAGAGCGCCTCGAGCTTGTCCGTGTTGCGCACCCCGTCGACCTCGAGATCGAGCACTTGGCGCATACGCACTCGATGGGCTTCGTGTGCCAGCTCGTGTCCTTGCATGAAGACGGTTTCTGGAAAGCCGCCGCGCATCAGGTACTCGTCCAAGTCCAAGGCGGCGGCAGTCCTGGTCGGTTCACCGCGGCCCGCCGCCCTCAGCTCACGGAACTCGAGGAAGCTCAGCGGCTCGAGGTGCATCAAACCCCAACGACCAGGTGCTTCGGCGGCGCCGTCGCGCAGGACGCTCGCGGAAGATCCTGTCGCCAAGAGGCGGATGTTCCCGCCGTCGATCAGACCCTTGATCTGGCGGTGCCATGGTTTGCCGTCGGAACCCTGGCCCTCACCGAGATGGTGAACCTCGTCGATGACAGCGATCGCAGGTTGACGAGGGTTGCGATACGGCGACCACGCCTCGAGTAGATCGGCGACCGTCACCTCGGACCGAGTCAGGCCGTCATCCGCCTTCAGGTATGCGAGCTGCGAATTCGGCCACACATCGTCCCGCAACAAGTCTTCGAAAATCTGGCGCGAGATCTCGGTCTTTCCCACGCGCCTCAAGCCCGTGAGCAGCAGACCCTTCGCTCCATCGACCAGCAGCCGTGATCGAATGGCAGGGAGGGCCTGGCGTCGGTAGGACTCGAGTGCCGGTGGCGGCAACTGGGCGGATGGATCCAACCACCAAGGATTGCCCCGCCGAATGACCTCGAGCATTCCATTCATCAAAATAAACTATCGCTATTTATGCTATTTCTGTCAAGTATACTTTACAAATTCTATGTCGGGCCCCTCTTGGCGCGCTTGGGCACGGTAGGTGAGCCAGAAGAAGTCCATTCTGTGGGCCTGGGCGTGCCACATTCGTACGCCAAGACCGATACCGATGGAGCGCCGTCGGGGACTGCAAACCTCGCCCGATACCACCAACAATCCGCGCTGGGTCTCCGTTCGCGCGCCGGAAGGCTTCCCGATGATGAATGAAATTCCCGACGGGCAATTGCTCCGTAGACATCGCCAGGGAGACGCAAGCGCGTTTTCCGAGCTCGTGAAACGACACGAGGGCTGTCTCTTGCAACACGCGCGCGCCGTTCTCGGCTCGGGCGGTCCGTTCGAGGACGCGGTTCAGGACGCCTTCATCAAGCTCGCGCAACAACCGCCCATGATTCCCTCCGAAGCGGAGGGGGACGAACGGTTGGAGCGCCTGCACCTGTTGTCGTGGCTGCACAAGGTGACGAGGAACAACTGTATGGATGCGATGCGATCCGAGAAGCGACGCAATCGTCGCGAGCGCGAGACGGCGAGGCACGAGGGAACGGACGGAGAGATGTCGCGCGTCGAGGAAGGCGACACACGCGCGATCGTGAAGCGCGAGATCGAAAAGTTGCCACCAGATCAGCGCGAAGTGCTCGTGCTGCGCTTGCTCGGCGATCGTTCCTACAAAGAGATCGCCGACATCACGGGCAAGAAGATCGGGACAGTGGGTTGGTTGGTCAGCGTCGGATTGCAAGCGCTCGGGCAAAAGTTGGAGCCGCTGCTCGCGCTGTCGGAAACGAATGCAAGAAGTGTGCGCTCGGCGCCGTCTTCGAGACTCCAAGGAGAAATGTCATGACGAACGAAAACGAACAAGACGTCCACGCAGAGTCGATTCAAGCCGGGTCGATCCATGAACAATTGTGCGCGTACGTGCTCGGCGAACTGAGCGGAGCAGAGCGCATGGAGATCGAGCGCGAGCTGTTGCGCTCGCCCGATTTGCGCCAGCAACGCGACACGATCGAGCGCACGATCGGGCTCGTGAAAGTGACGATGGGCAAAGTGGAAACGCTCTCGCCGGAAGCGACGGAGAGCGTGTTTTCGGCCGCGAAACCGTCAAAACCGGCGAGGTGGAAGTCGTCGGGCTTCCTCCGGCTCGCTGCGGGCCTCGGTGCGGTCGCGTTGGGTTTCGCGATCGTGCGCGAGTCGAATGCCGTGAGCGAAACGGATGTCGCGAAGCTCGAAACGGATGCGCAGAAGCGTTTCGGCGGGCGTCTGCCCACATCACCGCCGGTCACGGATCAACTGGCACAAGCCGAGCTCGACAAGGATGCGGCTCAGTTCTCCACGAAGCGTGAAAGAACGACGGGGCTCGGTTACAGCGGCAAATCGCCCGCTCCTGCACCGCTACCGGTGGCGGGGTTGACGGAGCGCCCTACGCCGATCGACGGCGGCTTCGTCGGCACCGATGCCGAGTCGGCTGAACTGAAGAAGATCGCTTACGCCGAGGAATTGGTTCGTCGTCAACGCGATCTCGACGCGAGCCTGAAGAGTGGCACTCCTGTCGCAGGCGTGAGCACGCAGAAGAACCGAGATCTCGGCGCGTTCTATGACAGGGACGGCAAGGAAGAGCTTCGGAAGAGGACCGAGGGTCTGTACGCAGTTCAGCCTGCGCCAGAGGTGAATGTCGTTCAGCCGAACGACTTCAAGATGACGCTGAGTTATCCCGCGACCCCTGGACCCTCGGCCCCCTCCACCAGCGGCAGGTCCGGTCCTGGCCTGAGCGCCACTGCCGGAAGTGCCGGCTCTGTGTCTCAACCCGCGACCAATTCCAAATCGGCTCACGGAACGGATCATCTCGTCTCAGGTGACATGCCCGGCGAAGCCGACCCGGGCGCAGGCATAACGTCTCGCGGACTGGGTGAATCCGTCTCGCCGGCTGGGGGCGGTGGCGCACGTGATTCTGGTTCAGAAAAGAAGCGTGAAAGCGATAGCGAGGCCTTCTGGGTGGGCGAGCCCGAACAAAACGAAAGCCCCAAGCGCGACGCGTCGACAGCGCTGGCTCGCATGCGCTTGCAAGACCTCGGATACGTGTCGGGCGACGGTCGATCTCGCGACGACGAGTCGCAAGCCGTCCCTTACTACAAGCTCTCGCCCGTGGACCAGACGATCTATCTCGAGCGCGAATGCCAGCGCATCCTCGACGACTGCCGCCCGCGTCCGAACGAGCGTCCGCGCGACATGTACTTCCGTTTCTGGGGCGACAATCCTTTCGAAGTGACGGCGCTCGATGCGCAATCGACCTTCGCGGCCGACGTCGACACGGCCTCGTACACTCTCGCGCGCAGGTACATCAACGAAGGCAACCTTCCGACGAAAGCGCAGATCCGCACCGAGGAATTCGTCAACTACTTCAAGTCGGACGTCGCTGCTCCGACGAGCGGTGTCTTCGCCATCCACACGGATCTCGCGGCGAGTCGCTACAGCACCGACACCACGCGTCAGATGTTGCGCGTGGTCGTGCGCGGCAAGGACATGTCGAAGGTCGAGCGTCCGCGCATGAACTTGACCTTCGTCGTCGACGTTTCGGGTTCGATGCGCGAGCAGATGCGCCTCGAGATGGTCAAGACGGCGATCCGTTTGCTGGTCACGCAACTGACGCCGTACGACAGGATCGGCATCGTCAAGTTCTCGACGGATGCGAGCGTCGTCCTGCCGCTCACCAACGTCAGCGAGCGCGAGAAGATCGAGCTCGCGATCGCTCCACTGCAACCGGAGGGCAGCACGAATTCGAACGCGGGCCTCGAGCTCGGTTATGGAATGGCGCTGGGCGGAATCGATTCCGAAGCGACGAATCGCGTGGTGTTCCTCTCCGACGGCGTCGCGAACGTCGGTGAAACCGATCCGGCCAAGATCGCCGAACGCGTCAAACCGATGCGCGAAAAAGGCATCTACCTGAACACGATCGGCGTGGGCATGAACAACCACAACGACGTGTTGCTCGAGCAACTCGCCGACAAAGCCGACGGCATGTGCACGTACATCGACACCGCCGACGAAGCCAAGAAGCAGCTCGTCGACAACTTCTCGGGCGCGTTCCAACCGATCGCGCGCGACGTGAAGATCCAAGTCGAATTCGACGCGAGCCAAGTGCTGCGCTATCGCCTGCTCGGTTACGAAAACCGCGCGATCGCCGACGCGGATTTCCGAAACGACAAAGTCGACGCGGGCGAGTTGGGTGCCGGACATCAAGTGACCGGGCTGTACGAAATCGAACGCCAAGGCATCGCGGGTGACGATAAGCCGCTCGCGACCGTTCACGTGCGTTGGAAAGAGCCGCGCAACTTCGGCCTCAATCCGGAGAGCGACAAGGCCAGCGAGATCACGCAAGTGGTTGCAGGCAGTACGGTGTCGACCTTCGAAGGCGCCGGCCAGAGCTATCGCAAGGCCGTCATGGCCGCGCAATTCGCCGAGATCCTGCGCCGCAGCGTGCATGCACGCGGCGACTCGCTCGATTTCCTGCTGAACGATGCCGTGAAGCTCTCCCAAGAGATTCCGGCCGATGCCGAGTTCATGGAGTTCGTGACGCTCGTGTCGAAGAGCAAGGATTTGATCCTGCGCACGATGCCGGCCTGCGACGAGCTGTGCCAAGCGATCGACGAAGTGCGCGAAAGCCAATTCCGACGAGCACAAATCGAGTCGATGCAGCGCGAGCTCGACCAGAAAACGCTCTCCGACCTGAAGCTGCAGAACGACGTGCTCGAAGCCAAACTGCGCGATCTCGTGAAACGTCGGCTGGAGAACCAGGCGCGGTAACGTGCCCGCGGACTCTCGCGACGAACGGGCCGGACTGCGAGTCCGGCCCGTTCGCGTTCCAGGGTTGGATCGCGCGCGCTGAACCGCCAGAATCGGGCGTGTGCAGGTACCGCTCTCAAAACAGGCACGGATCGCACTCGTCGCGACCGGTGTGCTGCTCGTACTCGCCGTCGCAGTGCGCGGGATCACGCCGAGGGCGACCGTGGCGCCGGAGGACGTCGTCGAAGAGGGACCGCGCATCGTCGAACCGATGCAATTCCTCGGTGCTGGCGCGAAGTTGCGCGGGGGCGAGCTCGACCAGTGGATCGCTGCCGACCGACGTACGCGCTTCAAAGCGCTGCGTCAGTTGCTCTTCAACCTCGACAACTGTCCCGATCTCGTCGAGTGGATCGATTCGATGGACGGACAGGGGCTCGAGCGCATGATCGCCGAGTTGCGCACTGGCAAGCGCGAGGAAGCCTTCGCGAGCCTCGCCCTCGTGTATCAGCTCGCGCGCGCGACCGAATGGAAGCCGGCTTTGATGTCGCGCACACCGCAAGCGGAAGCCGAGCGACTCGGATCCATGTTGCAAGACTGGTTACGCATGTGGGGCGAACGCGCGGCGAAGGACACGTTGCTCGCAGAGCCAGCAGTGTCGGCAGTCCTGCTGTACGCGCACGTGATGCGCATGGCCGAGAACGCTCCCGTGATCGGCACGTTGAGCGCGCCGCGAGAACGCGCGAAGGCGTACATCAACGAACTGCTCGGCGTCGGACAAAGTCGGCGCACGGCGCTCGGCGAACTCGTGCAAGCGCGCCACGGTGACGCACTGTCGCGTTTCGCCGGTCGCGACGATCCGCTCGTCGGACTCGCGAAGGATGCGCAGACGCTGTTCCCCGACATGAATGGAACGTGCGGGAAATGAGCGCGAATCCTGAGCACTCGGCAACCACGGGGCTGACGCTCGGTGGCCTACTCGTCGGTGTCGGCGGCGCCTTGCTCGGTTTGCAGATCGATCAGAACGGTTCGTGGTCGGGCACGGGCTGGACCGCGTTCGCGATCGGAGCGTTGCTCGCTCTCGGCGCGATGTTGTTGCGTGCGAAACGCGAAGGGTCACTGCCGCGCGACAGACTCGGGATCTTCGCGATCGTCACATCGTTCGCAGCCCTGACGTTCGTCCTGTCGGGTGTGCTCGCACCCGGCGGACCGTGGATGTTCTTCGAGATCGCCTTGCTCGCCGCCGTCGTCGTCTTCAAGCGGCCGCAAGAACGCGCCGGCGGCTGGATCGGTTACGGCGTGCTTGGACTGCTCGCGGCGCTGCTTTTCTTCAAGCTGTGGATCGCGTATCAAGGCAGCGAAAATCGGTGGGCATTGATGTCGGTGAACATCCCGGTTCTATCGTGGTTGCCGTTCGAGTTCCTCGATCCGATCAAGCGCATCGCCCTGGGTTCGTTCACGCCGCACGAGATGGGCTTTCCACCTGCGGGATTGTCTTTCGCGCCGACGCTCGCCCTGTGGTCGATCGGATTCGCGCTGTGCGTCGCAGGGATGTTGCTATCGCAGACGAGTGCGCGCGAGCACGAGAACGACCGCATTCATGAATTGATTCACACATTGCCGAGCGGGCTCGCGAACTTCGTCGAACGCATCCTGCCCGAGGAGGAGTGGCACGCACTCGGCCTGCACGGATTGCCGGAACGCCGACTCGCGCGGCGAATCGAAGCGCTCGTGTCCGAGCGCATGGCGCGACAGAATGAGCTGCAATCAGCGCTAGATGCAGGACGCTTGTTGTCGCAGACGAACCCCGGTGGTTTCGCCGGTGGCATCTACCGCGCGATCGTCGATCCGGATCCGCGCAGGGACGCACTATGAAACCGAACTGGATCTCGGTCGGAGCATTTCTCGGCGGGCTCGCCGTGGTGACCGGAGCCTTCGGCGCGCACGGATTGAAAGAGAGATTGACGCCCGACAAGTTGGATCTCTGGCACACCGCAGTGCTCTACCACGTGTTGCACGCGCTCGCACTCGTCGCCTACGGCCTGTTCGATCGCGAGGCTCGCGCGAACCTCGCCGGAGCTTGCTTTCTCGCAGGAATCTGCGTGTTCTCCGGCACCGTCTACGCGCTCGCACTCGGCGCGCCGAAATGGTTCGGTGCCATCACGCCGATCGGCGGAGTGCTCCTGATCGTCGGCTGGCTCGCGTTCGCGTGGCGCGCGCGGCGAACTACGTAGCGATCGCGACCATCGCTTCGGCGATGCGCACGCATTCAGAATCGGTCGCGCACGCTGGCGGCATCGCGTAAACGACGTTACCGAGTGGGCGCAACAGCACGCCCCGCTCGATTGCTTTGGCGCGCAGGGGACGCGGATCGAGCGCGAGATAACCGCCCGTGTCGAGCACGAGGTCGAACGCCACGATTCCACCTGTGCGACGCAGATCGCGAACGCGCGCAGTCTTCGACAAACGCGAACGCACTTCGCTCTCGATCGTTGCGCCGATGCGCTCCAATTTAGCCGGAACGTCCTCACACAGAGCGATGTCGATCGACGCCAGGGCGACGGCACATCCGATCGGATTCGCAGTGAGCGAATGACCGTGGAAGAGCGCCTTCGATCGTTCACTCGAGACGAAAGCGTCGAACAGATCCTGCGTCGCGAGCGTAGCCGACAAGGGATAGATGCCCCCGGTCAGACCTTTCGCCACACACATCAAGTCAGGCGAAATCCCAGCCTTTTCGCAGGCGAAAAAGGCTCCCGTGCGTCCGAAGCCCGTCATCACTTCGTCCGCGATCAGAGGGATCTTGCGCGCCGTGCACAGCTCGCGAACCGTCCGCAAGAACTCGATCGAGTGCATACGCATGCCACCGGCACCCTGCACCAACGGTTCGACGATCACGCCGGCAGCGCTCGGCCCCAGTCGATCCAGCGCACGCTCGAGATCGTTCGCGTCGACACGACAACGATCGACGCGGAACAGCAGCGATTCGAAGGCACGAAAGAACGGATCGGGATCACCGACGGCCATCGCTCCGAACGTGTCACCGTGGTAGCCATTCTCGAACGCGACGAAAACGCGACGTTCGGGATACCCTCGTTGCGAGTGCGCTTGCAACGCGATCTTGAGCGCGACCTCGACAGCCGTCGACCCGTCATCGGAGAAGAAGACGCGCGCCAATCCTGGCGGCGTGATCGCGACGAGCTTCTCGGCCAACGCGACAGCCGGTTCGTGCGTGGCGCCGGCGAACAGCACGTGGTCGAGCACTTCCGCTTGTGCACGCATCGCTGCAACGAGTTCAGGTCGACCGTGGCCGTGCAAGGAGGTCCACCACGAAGAAATCGCATCGATGATCTCGCGGCCGTCGTCGAGGACGAGCGTTGTGCCACTCGCCGAACGCACGGCGAGCGGAGTGTCTTCGAGACCGTGCTGCGTGTACGGGTGCCACACGACGGATCGATCGCGGCGATGGAGTTCGCTCATCGGACGAGGCTTCCGATGTCGTTGCGATCGATCCAACTGTCCAGCGCGGCAGCGTCGAGTCGTTCGAAACGCTCGAGTTCGTACAGGGGCAGACCGGTCCGCGCTCGCAACGTCGATGCGTTCGATGCGTGATGATCACCGACCAAAATCAGTGTTTTCGGCCGCATTCCCCGCAAGTTCAGGGCTTCGAGCGTGAGGAGCGTATGGTTCAGAGTGCCCAAACCGGAGCGCGCAACGAGCACGATCTCGGCCTCGGCGCCCTTCAAGAATTCGGCCTGCGTCGTCGCGTCGTCGTACGGCACCAACAATCCGCCGGCGAGCTCGACGATCAGTATTCCGTTGCACTCGGACTGCAATGCAACGAGCCGAAAACGCAGTTCGTCGATGTCGATGTGCTTCCTCTCCGCCTGGGCAGCGGCATGAGGTGACGCGGGCAATGCGAATTCATGCCGCGGTCGCGCGAGCGAAACAGCCGAGCCCGCGAGTCGTTCGACTTCGGCTGTGTCGCTCGTCGTTCCCGTTTGCACGGGCTTCCAATAGGTGACGTCGCCGTGCTTCGACGCTGCGCGAGCAAGCAACGCGCTCACGACCGTCTTGCCTACGTCGGTGTCGGTTCCGATGACGAAGAGCGTGCGCGCGCCGCGCGACTTCGGTCGGATGACGATGTCGGATCGCGGTTCGCGCAGGAGACGAGCCGAAAGGCGCGCGGTCGCGTCGATCGAATTGTGCGCGTGGCAAGCAATGCGCAGCCGCGCCGAACCTTCGGGAACAGTTGGCGGACGCACTGCGCGAACGTCGAATCCCTCTGCCGCGAGAGTCGCGCCGAGAGCCGTCGCCGCCGCGCTCGCGCCGACGACGAAAGGCACGATGCACGCTCCAGGTGCTTTGATTTGCAGTGCTTTCGCGATAGCGCGCGCTCCGGCAAGTGTTTGCTGTGCAGCCGTCGCATCCGACCGCGCGATCTCGATCGCCTTCACGAGCGCGCCGCTGACCGCCGGCGAAAGTCCCGTCGTGAACACGAACGACCGCGCATGATTCACGAGATGGTCGCGCAGCGCTCGCGAGCCCGTGACGAAAGCGCCTGTCACACCAAGCGCCTTGCCGCCCGTCACCAAACGCGCAGCCAACCGCGCTGAGTTCGATCCCAAATCGCCGCACGCGCCCGCTCGGTCGCGGCCGATCAAGCCGACGGCGTGCGCTTCGTCGACGACGAGGTACGCATCATAGCGAACACACAAGTCGTGCATCTGCGCGAGCGGCGCCAAATCGCCGTCCATGCTGAAGACACTCTCGGTGACGACGATGCGGCGCGTCGCGGACATCTCCGCTGCGAGCAGACTCTCCAACTGCGCGACGTCGACGTGGTCGAAAACGTGAACACGAGCTCGCGACAATCGCGCCGCATCGATGATCGACGCATGATTCAGCCGATCCGAAAAAATCGCCGACCCGCTCGGTGCAAGCGCCGACAACAGGCCGCAATTGGCTTGATATCCGCTCGGAAACAGCAATCCGGCCTCAGCGCCCAGCCATTCGGCGCACGCACTCTCTGCGAGCCCATCGAGTTCACATCCGCCTCCGAGGAGTCGCGCAGCTCGGCCGCCGACGCCGAACTGTTCGATCGCTGCTCGAGCCGCATCGACGACGCGCGCATCCGTGCTCAGCGACAGATAGTCGTTGCTCGTGAACTCGAGTTCGCGCGCGATCGGCGTCGCGGGACCCGAATCGAGGGTGCGTCGCAACCCGCGACTTTCCCAACGCGCCATTTCGGCGCGCAAGCTCGCGTCGAGGCTCGCGCTCACGTCACTTACGCGACGCGACGGCGGTGAGGCCGAGCTTTGCGAGCAGTTTTGCGTCGCGCGCGGGCTCGGGATTCGGCGTGGTGAGCAACTTGTCGCCGAAGAATATCGAGTTCGCGCCGGCCATGAAGCAGAACGCTTGGGCTTCGTCGCTCATGTCGCTGCGGCCGGCGCTCAAACGGATGACGGCCTTCGGGATCAGCACGCGCGCCGCAGCGATCGTGCGCACCATCTCGGTCCAGTCGACGCGTTTCTCTCCTTCGAGCGGTGTGCCTTCGACCGCGACGAGTGCATTGATCGGCACGCTTTCCGGCTGCGGATCGAGCACAGCTAGCTGATGCAGCAGTTCGGCGCGCGCCCGACGATCTTCGCCCATCCCGAGAATGCCACCCGAACACACGTGGATGCCGGCATTGCGCACGGCGGCGAGCGTCTCGAGGCGATCGTCGAGCGTGTGCGTCGAGATGATCTTGTCGTAGTGACTGCGGCCCGTGTCGAGATTGTGGTTGTAGTAGTCGAGGCCCGCGTCCTTGAGCTTCGCAGCCTGGTGCGGGGCGAGCATGCCGAGCGTGACGCAGGCTTCCATGCCGAGCGATTTCACGCCGCGCACCATGTCGACGACGCGATCGAATTCAGCGCCGTCGCGCACCTCGCGCCAAGCCGCTCCCATGCAGAATCGATCGGCGCCCGCGGCCTTTGCATCCCGCGCTTCGCACATCACGGCGTCGACGGACAACAACGACTCGCGCTTGACCGGCGTCTTCGAATGCGCACTCTGCGAGCAGTAACCGCAATCCTCGGGGCAGCCGCCCGTCTTCACCGACAGGAGTTGCGAGCACTGCACGTAGCGCGGATCGTGATGCGCGCGGTGTACGGTCGCCGCGCGGAACACGAGCTCGAGCAACGGCGTTTCGAGCAGCGTTTCGACTTCGGATAGCGCGAGGGCTCGAGCGGTGGCGGTCGGCGTCATGGGGCGCGGATTGTAGCGGCGGAAAGCGCGCTGTCCCTCGTGTGCGACCGAAACTATGCTCACAAGCCGCGATGAAAGAGCACAAGCCCGCCACGTACTGGGATTACATCCGCGTCGAGGACTTGCTCGCGCTTCAAGGCGGGCTCGATCGCGACGAAAAATCGCTGACGAACGAAGAAGTCTTGTTCGTCACGGTTCACCAGGTCTTCGAGCTGTGGTTCAAGCTCATCCTGCGCGAAGTCCGCACCTCGCGTGACTTGTTCACCGCCGAGCGCGTCGCCGAGCAAGAACTGTCCGGCGTAGTGCGCAGTCTGAAACGCGCGACCTCGATCTTGCGCGTCTCGACACAGCATTGGGAAGTGATGGAGACGATGACGACGCGCGAGTTCCTCGCGTTTCGCGAGAAGCTCATCCCCGCGAGTGGTTTTCAAAGTGCACAGCTACGACAGATCGAAATCCTGATCGGACTCGAAGAGAGCGATCGCATCCCGATGGGGCCGTCGGGTAAGGACGCCGGCTACTTGGCCGCGTTGAAAGCCGCGGGCGGCGGCGCATCGCCAGCGTACGACCGCGTGAAGCGCGAGTTGGCCGACAAACCCAGCTTGAAAGACGCGATCGATTCTTGGCTCGCGCGCACGCCGATCGACGGCTGCGATCCGAAAGAGAAGGACGCTTCGTCGCGCTTGTCGACGTTCATCGAATCGTTCCTGGCTGCGCACACGCGCGAAATCGACTCCGGCTCCGAGCGCGCGCAAGCGATCGCCGAGACGGATGCCGATCGCGCCGCGTTGAAAGCGCGCTTCGAAGCCGAGAAAGCGTCAGTGCGGAAGTTCTTCGAACCGAGTGATGCCGAAGGCGGCGCGCGCCGTCGTCACATTCGCGCAGCGATGTTGTTCATCGAAACGTACCGCGAGTTGCCGCTGCTCGCGTGGCCGCGCGAAGTGCTCGACGGGCTCGTCGAATTCGAACAGTTCTTCGTGATCTTCCGTCAACGCCACGCACGCATGGTCGAGCGCATCATCGGTCGCCGCACAGGCACAGGCGGCAGTGCGGGCGTCGATTACCTCGACGCAACAGCCTTGAAATACCGCATTTTCCGCGACCTGTGGGCCATTCGCACGCTGCAGATTCGACGTGCTGCAGCTCCGGCGCTCACGAACGCTGCGTTCTACGACTTCCGCAACGCGTGACGCTCTGCACGTGAGTGTGCGCAGCGAACGTCAAATGCTCAGCGCTTCTCGTTGAGCTTCCACGAGTACTCGACGTACTTGATCTCAGGCTTCGATGCATTTGCGAGCCAGGCCTGATCGGCGGGAGCGTACTTCGCGATCCAGGCCTGCACGCTCTTCGCATCGCGGACGAAGTCGTCTTTGAACCAATCGAAGACTTGGCACACCTCGATCGTGTTCTTCTTCGCGTCGAAACGGTTGCGGCGCGTGTCGGCGATCCAGCGTTTCGTCGAATCGTCGAGTTGCTTGTCGAGACGTTCGGCGACGAAGGCTTCGTTGCGCAGCGGAGGACAACCCACCGACGCGCAATTGATCGCGGCATGCACGCGTGCGTCCTTGAACTCCGGCCGCAAGATTTTGTTCTCGATGTCGTTGAGCGTGAGCTTCGACTTCTTCAGGTCGGGCGCGAGCGATCCGAGGGCGATGAAGTCGCGATCCCACACCGAGACTTTCTCGTCGCCCAAGTCCTTGATGCTCGCGATCGGATACGCGTCGACGACACGCTTCACCGTGTACGCGTTGTACGCATCGATCCAGAACGCGTAGCGCTCGAGCTTGCTCCAGCGCGAGAAATCGTCGAGTTTCACGGCCTCGAGCGAAGCCAAGTACGCGTTCAGCGCGACAGGCTCTTTCTTGAGCGCCTTGTAGTCGAACGCATCATCCTCGACATGTTTCGCGAGAACCTCGGTCCACACCTTGTGAGTTTGGTCGAACCCCGTGTTGGCCTGCATTTCAGCCGCTGGGGCGCCGCCGACGCTCTCTCTGGGAGCCGTGCAGCAGACGAGGGAAAAAACGAGAGCGAGCGAGAGTGAGTTCATGATTTCTCCGGTGGCGTAGGCGCGACTTTACGATGCGCGCCGTGCGACGTGACGGCAGACGCGCGAAAACTCAATCGAGATGGCCGCGATCCGAATCGCCCATCTCCAACCCGTCCGGGAAGTATTCCTTCCAGCGCTGCGTGACGAGCTTCGACGTCGCCTCGTCGCAGAACAGCTCTTCCGGATACCACGGCTTCATGCGCGCATCGATCACGACCGGCGGTGTGAAACTGGCGTGATTCGCGACCAATTCGAGCTTCGCCGCATGGATGTCGCTAGCCGGGTTGAAGCGCGTGAACGTCGCCCACAGGAAATTCATCGACGACTTCACGTGTCGATCGGCGTCGTCGCTGAGAACGAGCAGCGGCCAATCTGCGAACGCCGGATCGCGCGCGATGCGCACGGCCGCGTCCTTGTCGTCGGCGAAACGCCCGCATTCGACGACGAGACAGCCCTTCGCAAAGACGCGCACTTTGCGCACGCCCACGCCGGGCGTGCCGCTGAAGTCGCCGTTCAGTTTTCTAATCGGCTCACCGACTCCCAGCAACACTCCCTTGCCGCCTTCGTTGACTCGCGGACCCGCGTAGTCGAGCGAGTCCATCGACACGTTCGCGAAAACGAACAAGTCTGTGCGGAAATCGGCGCGTGCCAATACGTGCTCGAGCGTCGCTTTGAAGTCGCGCAAGTTCACGCTGCCGTTCGTGAGCAACAAGAACTTCGTCAGCGACAACTGACCTTCGCCGAGGATTCGGAACGCGCTCGACATCGCTTCGCGCTTGTAGCGCTCGCGCACGACGGCTGCGGACAACGAGTGATAGCCCGTTTCGCCGTAGCTCCACAGATCGAGCACGGCCGGCATGACGACGGGGAACAGCGGAGAAAGCAGCTCTTGCAGGTAATCGCCGAGGAAGAAATCTTCCTGCCGCGGCTTGCCGACGACGGTCGCGGGATAGATCGCGTCGCGTCGATGCAGCAGTGCTTTCGCGCGCATGAACGGATAGTCGTGCGTCTCGGAGTAGTAGCCGTAGTGATCGCCGAACGGACCTTCGGGACGGCGCGCCTTCGGCGCGATCTCACCGACGAGCGCGAACTCGGCATCGGCAACGAGCGGCAGCGGTCCGTGCGAATTGTTCGCGAGTCGTACACGCTCGCCGAGCATCAAGCTCGTGAGCAAGAGTTCCGGAACGTTCTCCGGCAAAGGCGCGATCGCGCCGAGAATCAACGCCGGCGGACCGCCGATGAACAAGTTGACCGGCAAACTGGCTCCGCGCGCTTCTGCTTCCGCGAGGTGGAATCCGCCGCCCTTGCCGATCTGCATGTGCACGCCGCACGTCGCGTCGTCGAAGATTTGAATGCGGTACATCCCCAAGTTCGGACCGTTCGTCACCGGATGCTGCGTGTAGACGAGCGGCAACGTGACGAACCTTCCGCCGTCGCGCGGCCACGTTTTCAGCGCCGGTAACTCGCTCAACCGCGGCGGCATTTGCACGACTTCCGCGACCGCGCCTCGCGATCCGCGCTTCATGCCGACTTTCGAAAGCGACCAGAAGAGAGAGCGCTTCGACCACAATTTGCCGAGCGTCGGAGGCACCATTTCCTCAGGTAATTTCGCTGCCTCCGCGATGACCGCGCCCGGTCGCGTGCCGAACGCGAGTTCGACGCGTCGCGCCGTTCCAAACAGATTGGTGACGAGTGGGAAGCGCGCTCCCTTCACGTTGCGGAAGACGAGCGCCGGTCCGTTCGCCGCGATGACGCGTCGGTGGATTTCAGCGACTTCGAGTTCCGCGTCGACGGGCGCCGTGACTTCGACGACACGATCGGAGCGCCGCAACGATTCCAAGAAGGCGCGCAAATCGCGCGGTGCGGCCACTTCGCCGGCATGAACGGCGGGCGCTCGTGAATGAGAGTGCGACGACATGCGAGCCGAGATTGTGGTGGCGTCCGGAGAGCGCTTCCAGCACCGATGCCCTGGAAATCAATGCGAACGCGATCTCGTGCACGCTGCGCGAGATCGCGTTCGATCGAAATGCGGAGGCTGCGATCAGGTGTCGAGAATCAACACCGACGACGCATTGAATTCGTACCCCTCGCGCGGAATGACGACCTTCGCGCCGCCGGCTTCTTCTTGGAGATGCTCGACGTCCTCCGCGCTGATCGACTTCGGATAGAACGAGCCTTGGATGAGGACCTTCTTGCCGACCGCTTCCATCGGGAATTTGTACTGACCACCACAGCCGGATTCCCAGCGCACCATCGCGGTACGGCCTTCGTCCTCGACTTGCATCCAGCAACCCTTCTTCGCGCAGACGGCCTTCACCTTGGCCTCGACGAGAACGGTCTTGTCGAAGAACTGCTTCGGCGCCGCGTCGACGACCGCGAAGCGCACGGATTGCTGAGCCTGGATCTCTTGACCGATGCGCTGACCGCTCGGGACAGTCGGCTGAGATTGGCAGGCGAAGAGGATCGTGAGGGCGAACGCGCTGAACGGAGCGAGGATCTTCATGATTTCGAGAGGCTTCTGGGTCGATGGGTTCGGAGGACGAGCATCCTACAAAACGTCCCGCGAATCGGGGCAGCCTGGACGAAACCGACTGCGTGCACGACGCTGTAGGTGCCTCGGAGACCGCGATAGGAGAGCCGCATGTCCAACATCATTTCACCCTTCGTGCTGAGCCTGATCGCTGCACTGATGCCGATCGGCGACGAAATCGTCGTTGAGACCTCGGCGCAGGCGACCGTGGCGCAGGCCGTCGAGTGGAACGCGCGCAACGCAGAACACCTTTTGAATCGAGCAGCCTTCGGCGGTCAGTCGAGCGACATCGAGGCAGCTGTTGCACTTGGCCAAGATGTGTTGATCGACCGCCTGCTGAATCAGCGCGCTGATGTCGAGGTCCCTTTCGTCGAGCCGATCGAAGAACCGTCCGCGCGCGCGCTCAAGGAATTGCCGGACGACGAACAGAAGCGCATCAAGCGCGACGTCACCGACCGCGATCGTCGCCAGCAACTCGAGTACGTAGGTTGGTGGATCGAGCGCATGACGAAGGGCAACGATCCGTTGCTCGATCGCATGACGTTGTTTTGGCACGGCATGTTCACGAGCTCGGTCGAACAAGTTCGGCGCAGCTATCCGATGATTCGCCAGAGCCAATTCCTGCGCACAAACGCGCTCGGAAGTTACTCGGCGCTCTTGAGCGGCATCGCCAGGGATCCGGCGATGCTGCTCTATCTGAACAACACCTCGAATCGCAAAGGCAACCCGAACGAGAATTTGGCGCGTGAACTGATGGAGCTGTTTTCGCTCGGCGTCGGCAACTACACCGAAGCCGACGTGAAGGAAGCGGCGCGCGCGTTGACGGGTCGCGCAACGACGCGCACAGGCGAGTTCGAGTTCCGCGCGAAGCAGCACGACGGCGGGGAGAAGACCGTGCTGGGCGTGAAGGGCAAGCACGACGGTGACGCGCTCGTGAAGATCGTGCTCGAGCAGGATGCGTGCCCGCGCTTCGTCGCGAAGAAGATCCTCACGTACTTCGAAGGTGTCGAGCCCGACACAGCGCGACTCGACGAATACGGACGATTCCTGCGGGAAAACAGCTTCGAAATGAAGCCGTTCTTGAAGAAGCTCTTCCTCGATCCGGCGTTCTACCGCGACGAGATCGTAGGCGCGCGCGTGCAGAGTCCAGTCGACTACATGGTCGGCGTCGCGCGTCGCTTGGGCGTCGAAGCGCCGCCGGTGATGCTCGGTTCGGGTGCCGCCCTGCTCGGTCAACGTCTGCTGGCGCCGCCGAACGTGAAGGGATGGGACGAAGGCCCGACGTGGATCACGACGAGCTCGCTGATGCAGCGTGGAAATCTCGCCGGATTGATGCTCGGCATCGTGCGCATGGACGACGTGCTCAACCAAGCCGATCTGCTCGCGAAGGAAGCCGACGCGCCGTTGCAGGACGGCACGATGCAGGACAGCGAACCTATGATGTCGCGTGAACAGCGCGACGAGATGACGAAGCGCCTGAAGAGCGGCAAGAAAGGCGGTTTCGCGTACGAGGCGTTGCGCAAGACGCAGGACTCGGGCTGGGCGCCGACGTTGAATTTCACGGCACGCCTGCAACGGTTGGGGCTCGCGAGCGACGACGCAATCGTCGACTACGTGCTCGACGAACTGCTCGCGATTCGTGCGCCGAACGACACGCGCGCCAAGCTGCGTGCATTCATGACGAACGAACGCGTGCAGCTTTCGATTCGCGACGGACACTTGCTCGAAGCCGGTCCTGCCGCCGAGCACGTGTTGCGTCGATTGGCGCACCTCGTCCTGAGTCTGCCCGAAGCACAGTTGATGTGAGGTGAATCGATGAAGCACGACACACACGACATCGATCGCCGCAGCCTTCTCGCCGGAGCCGCCGCGGTCGGAGGATGGATCGTTCTCGGCTCGCATGGAAACGCGCGAGTGAAAGTGCACGGCGAACTGAGCAAAAATGACGGGAAAAGCAGCAGTCGGACGCTCGTGCTTCTGCAGCTCACCGGCGGCAACGATGCGCTGAACATGGTTGCGCCCTACGCCGACGACGCGTACGCCGCAGCGCGACCCAATTTGCGCATCAAGCCGAACGAAGCGCTGAAGCTCGACGACTTCCGCGGCCTGCACCCGAACTTGAAGGGGATGCGCGCGTTGTACGGCGACGGCCGTCTCGCGATCGTCGAAGGCTGCGGTTACCCGAATCCGATTCGTTCGCACTTCCAGAGTTTCGAAATCTGGCACACGGCTGATCCGCGCGGCCGCAATTCCGGTCCCGGATGGATCGGCAAGCTATGCGATTCCGCGTGGCCGAAAGTCGCGACTCCCGAGATGGTCGTGCACGTCGGTGCGACGGCGCCGTACTCGGTGTTCTCGCTCACGCATCCACCGCTCGCGTTCCAGACACCGGCGACCTATCGCTGGGCTGGCACCGAGAGCGACGACCTCGTCGCGTACCGCAAGGCTGCCGAGGATGACGCGAAAACGCTGGAAAAATCGCATAAAAACGGCCAAGACGCGATGTTGCGGCGCCTGCGCGGCGTGCTCGTCGACGCGAACGAGTCGTCGCGGAAGGTGCGCTTGGCGACGGGCTGCTACACGACGACCGTCAAGTATCCCGACGACGATTTGGGCGAGTCGTTGCGTGTCACGGCAGCGCTGCTCGACGCTCGACTCGGCTCGCGCGTCGTGTCGATCGAGATGGGCGGGTTCGACACGCACCAGAACGAGCGCGGCACGCACGACAACTTGATGAAGCGGCTCGACGACGCCCTGACTGCGTTCATGACCGACATGAAGTCGCGCAGCATCGGGAACGACGTCGTGGTCGTCGTGTTTTCCGAGTTCGGCCGACGCGTGAAGGAGAACGGCTCCGGCGGAACCGATCACGGAGAGGCAGCACCGATGCTCGTGCTCGGCAACCAAGTCAAAGGCGGCTTGCACGGCAAACATCCGAGCCTGACCGACCTCGACGCCGGCGATTTGAAGTTCACGACCGACTTCCGCGCTGTCTACGGCACGCTGATCGATCGTTGGTTCGGCGCTGATCAAGAGGCCGTGCTGGGCGCGCGCTATCCGACGCTCGAATTCCTGACATAGACATTCTCTCCGCGCATTTCGATCGGGACGTGCGCACGTTTCGCGAACTCGGACGCGATCGTCGGATCGGCGCGAAGCTCAGTTCACCCAGTCGCGCACGCGTTGACCGAACAGGAATCCGAAGTAGGCGATGGTGCTCGCGCCGAGCACGATCACGAGAGGATTGCGCAGCCAGTGACCGCGCGGCGGGGACGATTGCATGGCCTCTCCAGAAAGCGACAGAGGTCGTGATCCACTGTATCGCTGTCGCATTCCACGTTCGGCACAGGCCTGAAAGTGCGCAGTAAGTCCCGGTGCGCGCTGGCTCGCTGCGGTGAGAGTCGGCCGACCGATCGATCGAACTTCTGCTGCCTCGGCTCAGCGACAAGGCGGTCAAGTGCGTCGGCAACTCGAGCGGGCCAACTCATTCACCGCAAGAGTGCGGGAACTGTTCGTCGCACACGGCTGCAGCCGGTGATCAGGCCGCTCGCAGCAACGTGTGCAATCGCATGATCGCCGCGCGATCGGTTTCGAGTTCGAGCGACGGATAAGCCGCGCTGAACTTCGCCCAGCGGAACTCGGCGAAGCGCGGATCGAGCTTCAAATTCGAGGTGCCCGGCATCGTCTTGAAGCCGTACGTCCACTCGATCACGTCCTCGATGCCGAGCTGCCAACGCGCCGGCATCTGCAAGTCGATCACGTCGAGCTGTTGCAAGATACCCGTGTCGTCGAGGACTTCGCGACGGATCGCCGACTCGAGTTTCTCGCCGAAACCGATGCTGCCTTGCACGGGTCCCCAGAAACTCTCCATGCCTTGCGCCGGTCGCAACAGCAGATACGCGGGCTCGGGGCCTTGCTGTTGGAAGACGAAGACCTTGATGCGGTGGAGCAATTCGGTCATGGGCGCGTTTCGGTGGGAGAGGGGACCGGAGGAGTATCGGCGGCTCGACGTGCGCCTGATTAGCCGACTCCGGTGATCGACCGATCGACTCGGGGCTCGCGCCTTGTTCTCATGGAACGAAGTTCCAGGTTTCGAAGTAGCGATGTCCATCACGATCCACCAAGTCGACGCTTTCACCGCTGTGCCGTTTCGCGGCAATCCAGCGGCGGTGTGCGTGCTCGAACGAGCAGCCTCGGCAGAGTGGATGCAGGCGGTCGCGGCCGAGATGAATCTCTCCGAGACGGCCTTTCTGCATCGCGCAGGCGAGTCGTGGCGCTTGCGCTGGTTCACGCCGGAGGTCGAGGTCGAGCTGTGCGGGCACGCGACGCTCGCCTCGGCGCACGTTCTGTGGGAGACGAATGCTGCACCGCGCAGCGATGCGTTGCTGTTCCAGACGTTGAGCGGCGCGTTGGGAGCACGCTTCGTCGAGGGGCGAATCGAGCTCGATTTCCCGGCAAAAATCGTCGTCGAGGACACTCCTCCGATCGGCTTGATCGACGCACTCGGCGTGCGGCCCCTGTTCGTCGGTCGCAACGTGTTCGACTGGCTCGTCGAAGTCGCTTCCGAAGCCGAAGTGCGTGCGTGCACGCCCGACTTCGGTCGATTGAAGCGAGCAGACGCGCGCGGAGTCATCGTCACGGCCCACTCGAGTGACGCGCGCTTCGACTTCGCCTCGCGCTTCTTCGCGCCCGCCGTCGGCATCGACGAAGACCCGGTCACCGGCTCGGCACACTGTGCGCTCGCGCCGTTTTGGGCGCGAAAACTGGGACGAAACAAGCTCACCGCGTTTCAAGCGTCGCGCCGCGGCGGCGTATTGATGCTCGAAGCTCGCGGTGACCGCGTCGGAATCGGCGGGCATGCGGTCACTGTTCTCACTGGCACGCTGCACTCCGATCCGACATGACCGATGCGCGCTTGAGGGCGGTACTCGAGCGCTTGGACGCGCTCGTCAATTGGGAGCGACGCGATCGCGGTGGCGGCATGCGCGTCGGCATCGACCCGATCGTCGACGTCCTGCGCCGCCTCGGCGATCCGCACACGAAGTTCCGCGCCGTGCACATCACGGGCACGAAGGGCAAAGGCACGACGTGCGCACTCGTGGCCGAAACACTCGTTTCAGTCGGGATTCGCACGGGTTTGTACACGTCTCCCCACGTCGAACGCGTCAACGAACGTGTGCGTATCGACGGACTCGAAGT
Source organism: Planctomycetota bacterium (assembly GCA_034440255.1). Classification (GTDB taxonomy): domain Bacteria; phylum Planctomycetota; class UBA1135; order UBA1135; genus JAEUIA01. The sequence continues at coordinate 26,513 of JAWXBU010000162.1, forward strand.
CGACGACGTGACACTGGCGATCGCGCTCGAACGCGCCTTCGACGCTCGGACCAAAGCCGCACGCGAAGACACCGCTGGGGACGAAGCGACGTGGTTCGACCTGATCACAGCCGCCGCATTCCTCGTCTTCGCCGAGGCCGAATGCGCCTGGGCCGTCGTCGAGGTCGGCATCGGCGGTAGGCTCGATTCGACGAACGCCGTGTTCGGCGAAGTCTGCGTCGTGACGAACGTCGATCTCGAGCACACGAACGTACTGGGCAACACGCGAGCTGAGATCGCGCGTGAAAAAGGCGGCATCGTGAAGCGCGGCAGCACGCTCGTCACGACGTTGTGGCCCGATTCGCAACGGGGTTCGGCCGACGATTCGGGATCCGTGCTCGAAGGCATCGCGTGCGGACTCGATGTGCCGATCCTGCGTCCGACGCACGTCTCGAGCACGATGCACGAGCGCAACGCCGACATCGCGCGCCTCGTGCTCGATGAACTCGGCCGGCGCGGGGTCACGACGAAACTCGGGCGCAAAGTCGATCGAAGCTCGCTCGATGCACGTGTTTCCGAGCGCGCACGACTGCCGGGGCGCCTCGAAATGCGTCAGGCCGGCCGCATCCCAGTCGTGCTCGACGGTGCGCACGTCGCTTCCAGTGTCACGCTCGTCCTCGAAGAACTTTCCCAACTTCGGAACCTGCGTGGCGCTCCCGTCGTGATCCTCGCGCTCGGACGTGACAAGGATGCGGTCGCGATCCTCAAGGCCATTCACGGGCATGCCGATAGGCTCGTCTGCACCACGGTGGCCCACGGGCCGTTGCGGGCAGTGGACACCTTGGTCGAGGAAGCGCAACGCGCGGGATTCGCAGCCGAAACAGCGGCGGAGCCACGCATCGCCCTCGACAAGGCGCTCCGGCTCGCGCGGAACGACGGGTGGATTTTGGTGATCGGCTCCTTCTACCTGGCGGGGGCCGTGCGTCCCCTTCTCGACGAAGTATGAATCAAGGATCTGCGATGCTGACGATCGTCTCCGATCTGCTCTTGACGGACTCGTTCCTGATCAAGGGCAACATCGAGAACAAGTACACCCGCCTCTCGCAGGTGCTCGACGAGACACGTCGCTACTTCTTGAAAGTGCGTGACGCGACGTTGATCGACTTGAACTCGTGCGAGCGCATCAACACGCCGCTCCTGCACGTGAACGTCGACGAGATCTTGCTCGCGCACGAGTTCTTGGACTCGGGTGGAGATCCGGGTCAGCGCGATCTGGCGAAGAACCAGTCGCTCCATCGTGTGCGCGTTTTCTACACGGGTGCGTTGAACGTCGAACTCGGTGGAGAAGTGCGACCGGGGTCGTACGAGGCGGATGATCGGAGTGCGCGGAGGTTCTTCATCATGAAGAATCCGGTCGTGCGTGGGTTCCAGGACAAGGGCGACGACGATCTGAAGCTGCTTGCGAAATTGCCGTACGCGATACTGAATAAGTTGCGGCTGTCGTATGTGTACGACTTCAATTAGGTGGGGCCTGCCGCGGCGAATTCGCCGC